>CAYZVE010000025.1:0-11841 GCA_964481805.1 uncultured archaeon
ATTGAATTTGATTAGTGGTACGAGGATAAGAATTTGTTAGTTATTCAACAGCACCGGTGGGATAATTTCTCTAACTTCTTCTTCTGTAAGAAATCTTGGTTTATAACGTATTCTAAAAGGATTCATATTGATTTTTTTATGGGAATAAAGATATATTTTAACCTATTTGTCATAAAATATAATTTCTAGACGCCCTGGGCAGGACTCGAACCTGCGACCTTTTGGTTAACAGCCAACCGCTCTACCTATTTCTCCAGACTTCAAATCTGTCTGAGCTACCAGAGCTTTTACCAGGGCATTTCCAAGTTCATCAATATCTGTGAATAAAAACTTATCTACTGGTTTATAAAGATTTTCAAGTTTTTTTGGAACACAAACAAAAACGTTCAAATTCACTTTTTTCATGATTTTTATTCTTTCAAGTAATTTATAGGCTTTTTCTTTGCCATCCCACATTGTACATTCAATTATAATATTATTAATTTTAAAATCTGGAAAAAAAACTTTCCCGTCAATGTCGATATATTTTTCATATTCATAATCAATCTTTGAGTTATATAACATATCAGCCACTTTTTTCTCCAAAATATTTCTAACTCTTTCACCTCTTTTACTTACAAATTTATATCCTCCAATTTTTTTAAATCTCTCATATTGGATTGTATAGTATCGTTTTCTATGACTATTTTTCATCTCAAAATGCCATTTTTTCATTCTTAACGAACTTGCTTCTCTCAATTGGTTTAAATTTTTTTGAAAAGTTCCATTTTCCTTTTTTATCCTAACGACTTCTTCTCCCCCCAATTTTTGTTTCCAATTATCATCTAAAATTTTTTTAATCATCTCCTTCGCAATTTCACTATCTATTCCCAAAAATTTTATTATATTTTTGTATCTTGAAAGGGGTAATTTTCTGCCATTTTTATATTCATTAATACTTGACTTGGGTATATTCAATATTTTTGATAACTTTCTTTCTGATTCAGCCTTTTTGACAGCTTTTTGAACAATTTCTTTTTGATAGTTTAAGTCAAGTTCGACATACATATATAAATTATAATTTTTCAAATATTTATTATTACCCTCCATACTGAGCTACCAGAGCTTTAATAATTTCCCGAATTTCTTCTGGGTTTCCTGCCGCTTTAATTTCCCTTAGTACCTGACCAATCAAATATTCCATACTTTTTTCATGACCATTTTTATAATCTTCTGCCGCTTTTTTATTATCGTTTAGTACTTTTTTTATCATTTCCTTTAATTTTTCTTTATTCAACATTTTTAGTCCTTTTCTATTTAAATAATCTTCTGGATCTTCTCCTATGAGTGTTATTTCTTTAATCATCTCTTTTCCCAGCCTTTCAGAGATTTTTCCTTCATCCATCATTTTCAGGAACTTGACAAAATTTTTCACAGATAAACTGGATTTTTTTATACTGACACCTTGATAATTAAGGCATTTTAACAAATGGGTAATCATCCAATTTGCAATTATAACAGGCTTATCAAATAATTTGCAGCAATCTTCAAAAAATTCAGAAAATGCCTTTCCCGTATATATTATTACTTTAGCCTGATAGTCAGATAATCCATATTTCTCCTGAAATCTTCCCACCATATGGTCAAGCAATTCGGGAAGGTGCTTTTTTATTTCGTTCTTCCATTCGTCATTAATCTCTATTTTTGTCAAGTCTGGCTCGAAAATATAGCCATAATCTTCTTCCATTTCTTTTGTCCTCAAAGATTTTGTTATGCTTTGATTCTCATCAAAAGCCCTTGTTTCTCGCTGGACTTTTCCTCCATTTCTTAAGACGTTTTTTTGCCTGATAACCTCAAAATTTAATGCTTTCTCAATTTTTACAAAACCGGACATATTCTTTATTTCAACCCTTTCTCCACCTTCTATTGATATATTGACATCCACCCTCATAGATCCTTCCATTGACGAGTCGTAAACTCCAAGATATTCAAGAATTGCGGATATTTTTGTTAAAAATTCTCTGACTTCCTTTGGATCTGAAAAATCCGGCTCGGTTACTATCTCGCACAAAGGCATTCCAGACCTATTATAATCAATAAGTACATATTTTGCTGATGTTATGTCACCACCTATATGAATAAGTTTGGCTGGGTCTTCTTCTAGATGAATTCTTGTTATCCTTATTTTTTTCTCTTGACCTTCTGAGTTGATTGAAAGTTCTCCCTCTATGCCTAATGGCACTTCAAACTGGCTTATTTGAAAGTTTTTTGCCAAGTCTGGATAAAAATAAGATTTTCTTGTGAAAAACATCTCTGGAAGAATTTCACAATTCAATGCATGAGCAATTGATATACCATAATCTAATGCCTTCTTGTTGACTTTTGGCTTTGATCCCATAAATCCTAAGCATATAGGACATGTATTCTCATTAGGTTTTTTATCTTTAAAGTTAGTTGAACAACTACAGAACATTTTGCTTTTTGTTTTCAGTTGAACATGTGCTTCAAGTCCTATTTTCATATCTAAATTCACCGATTTTTTGATAAATCTGAACTTTTTCTGGATGACGAGAGGAGATTGTTTTGTAAAATCTATTAATAGTTTTCTTACTGGCAGTTCTTAATTTCCACATATTTCTTATAGACATTGGATAAGGACCATTTAGTTCAATGGAGTAATCATTAAGAGTTTTTTTAATCCATTTTAAAATTTCAGATTGATTAGTATAAGAAAGTTGGCCTATTTCAAGCCATGGTCCTTTATTTGTTATGCCTACCCCTGCTTCAGCATCGAAAAACCCTGATATAAAACTTTTTTTAATTTCAATAGACCCTTCCTTAACTATTTCTGGGACTTTGGCATTACCTGTTCTATTTCCTGAATGGATTCTTAAACATTCTGTAAAGAATCTATAAATGGGTTTACAAGTAAATCTTAAAGTATACCATGATCCTTTTTTATCTTTTGAAAAGTAAGTTTTAGAAATTAAATTAAAATTTTTAAAAACAAGAATTTTCAATTTCTTAATAAATTCTTTTGAATTAGAGTATAATGAAATACTGTATTCTGCATTACCTGTCCTTTTTTTCAGTTTAAATTCATCTTTTATATGACCATCTCCAATAATAAATCCACATAGGTATGAAATTTCTTCATTTAATTCCTTTGGCAATATTACTTTCGGAGAATTCCAAGCACTGAAGTATCTAGTTTTTTTGAATATCTGGTCCCATTTTTTATTAAATATAGAATCAGATATTCCACACATTTTTTTCCATAAATTCAGAAGTTTATGAAATTTAAGAATAGGAATTGGATTATTGCCAAGAATCCATGAATCTATAGTTCCTTTTGGGCTATCAAGCAAAGAATAGATAAATTTTGTAAATTCACCATGTTTAATTTTGGGTTTGATTTCTAAATAAATTTCTTTAAATGAAGAATCTACTCCGTGTAGATATATATGTTCATTCCTCTTTCTCCCAATATCTGGTAAAGTTATTTTCAACAAATAATTCTCAAGTTTCATAAAATCACTTTAATTCCTTCCTCAAAATATCATTCAATAATTTGGATATATTCTTTGTATTTCCATATATTCTAACAGCTTCATTGACCAATTTTTGATACAATTCATCTTCGATTATAACAGTTGTTTTCATAATATCACCATATAAATATTTAGATATCTAAGTACTTATATTTTTCATTTCATCACCAGTTTGTTAAAGTTAGTATTTTGTTCAAATGTGTGAGCAACCTGAATCATTTTCTTTTCCTGGAGATGATCAGCAATTATATGCATACCTACTGGCAACCCGTGGGAAAATCCCCCTGGAACCGATATCATTGGTGTTCCCGAAAGGTTTGGCGGCAAGGTCAGAATATCCAGCATATATATTTGAAGTGGGGATAATTTTTCAATTTCAGAGAATTTTGGTGGGATTATAGGCATGGTTGGCGTAACAAGAACGTCATATTTTTTGAACGCATTTTTAAAATCTTGAATTATCAATGTTCTTACTTTCATCGCCTTCAAGTAAAATTGATCTCGATAACCAGCCATTCTTGTATAAGTTCCCATGATTATTCTTCGTTTCGCTTCTTTTCCAAACCCTTCTTTTCTTACTCCCGAAAAATACTCATTAAACCCTTCACCTTCTTTGATTTCTTTTTCCAGCCCGTATCTTAATCCGCAAAATTTAGCAAGATTGGTTGATGTTTCAGACATGGCAATAACATAATATGCTGGGATAGCTACATTTGTATGCGGCAAGGAACATTCTTCATACGTTGCGCCTAAACTTTCGAGCATCTTAATATTACTCCAAATTATTTTTTTTACTTCTTCGTCTACTCCCTCTCCAAAATATTCCTTTGGCACACCTATCTTCATCCCTTTAATATCATCTGCCAGATAATTTGCATAATCTTCCTGTTTAGCATCAATTGAAGTTGAATCCATTTCATCATAGCCAGAAATTATTGATAGAAGCAATGAAGCGTCCTCAATTGTTTTACCAATTGTTCCTATCTTATCCAGGCTATTAGCATAACTAATCAGTCCCCACCGTGATACCCGCCCGTATGTTGGTGTTATTCCGACTGTATTTGTAAATGATGCAGGGCAGCTTATTGATCCGCCGGTGCTTTCGGCTATAGCAATATGAGGAAAATCTGATGTTTGTGTCAGGCATCCAGCCCCCCCAGAACTTCCTCCGCATGTCCTTTCATTGTCCCAAGGATTTTTAGGGATGGCAAACGGGCTGTTGATATTAAATGTTCCGTGGCCAAACTCATCCATAGTTGTTTTTCCTAAAACCATTCCACCTTCTTCTTTGACTCTTTTGACAACAAATGAATCGAATGGCGGTATATAATTGTGAAGGATTTTTGATCCGGCGGTTGTTTTTAAGCCTTTGGTACAGATGTTGTCTTTTATTGAAATGGGTAGACCGAACAATTTCCCTTTTTTAAGGGATTTTATGTCAATATTATCGTTAATTGTAATAAATGGTGAGTATTTTTTTTGGATTTTTGCTGATTTCTCTAATGTTTTAGATATAAAATCTTCCAAGTCAATTTGGCCTTCTTTTGCTTGTATTAAATAATCCTTTACTTTCATTAAACTGACCTCGGTCCTTTGAAATAATTGTCTTTCTTGTTTTCAGTATTTCCCAATGGGTTCCATTCATATTCTTTGGGTATATCCTCTCTCCAAACATTTTTGATTTCCAGAGGTTGGAAGGATGGCTTAACATTTTTGGTATCAACTTTTTCCAAAGCTTTAAATGCTTCAAGAATATCATCTATTTGCTTTGTAAATTCCCTTACTTCTTCTTCTGTTAATTCCAGTCTGGCTATTTTAGAAATTCGTCTAATATCTTCTGATACTATCATTCAAAAGCCTCCAGAAATTTAAGCTGACGAGCAGGTAAATTAGGAAAAATTTCAAAACAGATTAAAACATTCACCTGACAATTTAACACCTTCTAAAATATTGGGTTGGAGGATTTAAATAGGTTACAGGGTGTTTTTATACCTCATAAAATCCATTTTGAATGGAACTCTGAGTATATATGAATCTTTTAAACCATTTTCTGAATAAGAGCTTAAAAACTCCAATAATTCCTCTTTTATAATTTTCCCTTCTTCCACATTTTTCGATTTTTCCAATATAAAACCCAATATAAGGTATTTATTGTCATAAAAATAGGATTTATTAATTTCACTCAGTTTTTTGAGATGTTTTTTTATATTATTTCTTTTTGTGTAGATACCAAATTTAGTTTCAATAACATTTATGTGCCTGATATTAAAACCATTTTTAAAGATTTCTTCTATAACTTGTGATGGATCCGAAATCGAACCAGTTTGTATGGCTATATATTTTACATTTGAAAACCTAATTATCGGTATTGTATATTTTGTCCCAAATTCCCCACCATCAATACAAATTAAATTATCACTGAATGTGTTTCTTGGAACTGGTATATATGGTGGGTTGGAAATTATTAAAGTTGTATTGTCATCCAATGATTCTGACAAAAATGAAAAAATATCCTTTTTTTCTACATCAATTTCATCTATATTCATTTTCTTAATATTTCTTTTGCTCACATTGACTGCGTCTTCATCAATATCGAATGCTTTGATCTTGAATTTTATTGATTTATCCCCAATTTTTTCGGATAAAAATATAGTTGGGATACAACTACCGCAACCAAGGTCGAAAATCATGTTTTCTTTCTTATTGCTTAATTCTTCTTTTCCAAATTCCAAGAATTTTTCTATAAGCCTGCACAATGAATCTGTATCTGAAGGTGAATAAAAAACGCTTCTCATGCAGCCTTTCAAAATGTAATCATTAAAATATAATGGGCGTATATTTTTTATTAAAATCATTTAATTCACATTTATGAAATATTAACTTAATATTAAATTTTTCTCAAATATATTTAATATAACTCTTGTTTCTGTTTTTTGAATTCCTTCCATTTCAAATAATGTATTTATAAAATTTGTCAAATCAGTTCTATTTTTAAATTTAGCTATCACCATTAAGTCAGTGCTCCCAGTTGTTCCATAAATAGCAGAAACATTGTTAAATTTTATTAATTTATTGGCCACATCAAATTGCTTTTCCCTTTTTACTACAAGTTCTATTATTACAGGAAGGTCAAATCCAATTTTTTGATAATCTATAAGAGCTTGATACCCCTTTATTACACCATTTTTTTCGAGTTTTTTTATCCTCTCATAGACTGTTGTAATTGACATCCCAGTCTTTTTTGACAGTTTTTTAAGATTTTGTCTACCATTTTTTTCTAATTCTTTCAATAAATCCAAATTTTTTTCGTCCATTTCCATATTTACACCAAAATATTTCATAATTGAACAGTAATGTATTTAAGGATTTTGATAATTTTTCTGTTAAAACATGCAAATTTTCTTAATGTAGCTTTCCTAATATTATCCAGAAAGCTATGCAACCATCAATATTCGTGGAACAACTCCATTTTAAGAACTTTATGTATAGATGGCTATGCACAGCAGTATCTACCAAGTTGCCAGCAAATATTGATGGTTAATTTGGGATGATTCCTGTTTTCTCATCGGATGACCAGAAAAAAAATAAAAAAATCATATAAAAAATTGGCTGTTTGTGGTTCTTTATTTTCTAAATAAAAAAATAAGGAGATGAATAAAAAATGTTAACATTTTGCGAAAAATGTGGAAATATAATGACATTAAATGAAAAAAGAGAGAGAAATATCGGAGAATATGGATGTAGGGCATGTGGGCTCCTAAAAGAAATGAAAATAGAGAAAATAGAAATAAAAGAGGGAAATTTCAAAGAAGAACCGATAAGTATTTCACAAAAGCTAAATTTGCCATTTAAGTTTTAGTATTCAATCCCTTTTCGGGCAGAAAAACCATTTTCAATGGGATGTTTTATTTCCTTTATTTCCGTTGCGAAATCTGCCCGATTAATCAATTTTTTAGGAGCATACCTTCCAGTAAGATAAACAGTAGTTTCTGGGGGAATTTCATCTAGAAACTCAAATACTTCTTTAATATCCAATAGGCCTTTATGGTTTATTCCTTGAATTGTTTTTGGCCCTGTTATTAGGTTGATTTCATCCAATATCATCAGGAACGGTTTTTCTTTCAATTTTTCTTTGGCAAATTCCAAGCCTTTTTTTGCAAGCCTAAAATCTTCAGGATCAGGGTTTTGGGGGTTAATAAATTCAGATTTTCCAAACTGATAAATTTCATAATTTGGCTTCAGCTTCTTTCGGATTTTATACTCGCCGATGTTTTTTTGGCCTTTTAAAAATTGAATTATAATGACTTTTTTTTCATGGCCTACAGCCCTTAAAGCTACTCCAAGGGCAGATGTAGTTTTTCCAGCGCCATGGCCTGTCCATAAATAAACTAAACCGCGTTTTCTTTTCATATAATTTATTTGTATTAAAAATTATTTTAGGATTTAGTTGCTAGTTTTTTAGGAATAATTTTTAATCTATTCCCAACTTCTTCTTTGCTTTCTCACTAATATCATTCGGCGACCATGGCGGATCAAATACTAACTCAACTTTTACCCCCTTGACTCCTTTTATTTTTTTCACTGATTCTTTAACTTCTTCTGTTATCATCCCATGCATGGGGCAAAAAGGATTAGTTAAAGTCATTTTAATTTCTACTTTGTCATCTTTTACTTTAACATCGCGAATAAATCCAAGATCAACTACATTAATAGGCATTTCTGGGTCATAAACCGTTTTCAATTTTTCAATAACTTTATTTTTTGTTATCATAAAAACCATTCAAAAATAAAATTATTTTCCAACTTTGATACAGCCAACAGGGCAACCAGCAGCAGCTTCTTTATTGCATCCAGCCTCTTTAACTGTAGTTTTAATCGGCCCGTATTTTCCATCTTTTTTGGCTTCCCAGTTATCCGGACAAACGGATGCACATGCCCCACAACTAATGCATTCATCGTGTTTCTGTATTATTTTTACCATTCTAATATCACCTTAAATAAATTATTTGGATTTGACTTTTTTATGCTTTTCTCTGTAATTTTTAATGGCTTCATGTAAAGCATCTGCCGCAAGGTTAGAGCAATGCATCTTAACTGGTGGCAAACCATCCAATTCGTCAGCAACATTTTCTCTTGTCAATTTCATAGCTTCATCAAGTGTTTTTCCTTTTGCCATTTCTGAAAGAATGGATGTGGTTGCTATAGCCGCAGCACAGCCCATAGTTTCCCAGCCTATATCCACGATACGATCATTTTTAACCTTGATATAAATGTGCATAACATCCCCGCAATTGTGAAGGATAGCAGGTTCAGTGACATATGTTTTACTTTCTTCAACATCTAGATTATGAACATAACCATTATAATATTTAGATTCAACTTTACTGATGTGGGTATAAAGATAGTTCTCATCCATCCAAGAAATGGTCATAGAATCCTTTTTAGTTGTTAAAGTTTTTCCAAGGATTTTGGCAAGTTTCTTCAAAGAAAATCTATCACCAATATGTATTCTATAAGATTTTCTATGCTTAACACCTTTCAAAACTTTTTCTTTCTCTTTGTATATAGAAGGTATTATTCCTTGCCTTAAAAGAAGCGTCTTTATTTGCTGAGAAAGTTCATAAGATATTGTAGCATATCCTGCCCTTGGTTTTTTTGGATTTAAGTATCCATCTCCTTTCCATAGGCCTGAAATTAACCCTTTTTGTTTCATTGGGGGTAATATCATCATAAAATGGGGTATGCGTTTATTTTCAGCTCCTTTTCCGAATAGTATTTTGAATATTTTAGTTACTTCAACACTATATATTACAACATTTATGGTCTTTCTTTCTGGTTTATAATTAATTTTTGCATCAATTCCAAATATTTTTTTGACTATTTTTGCAGCGTCTTTCACATGTTCTTTATCTTTCATACCAAAAGTAAGGGTAACATAAGTTTGGGATGTTTTAGTTCTTGCAGAACCTTCTGATAAATAATAGCCGCATAACCTGAGGAAGTCTTCATCTAAATTTATTTTCTTAGGTATCTCCTTACTTCTAAAGTCCCATTTACTTTTTTTAAATGATAATTCAATTGATTTTTTATCTTTGATTTCTTTCAAAATTGGATATAATAATAGGTCTCTTCTTTTTAAATCACTAATATGATACCAGAATTTGTTATTAACTAACTTCTTCCTATTTTCAGTTCGATAGAATTTTTGACCCTCAGGAATTTTGATTGCTAGAATATGATGATCTTCTGTTGCGCTAACTTCACCGAGACCGGTTTTTATAGTTACCAGATTTCCAGAATATTTTCTTTTATAAATTTTTTTGACTTTATGATATTTACCATCATGGCTTAGAACCCTATCACCAATCTCCAAATTTTTAATAACTTCTGTTTCACTATTACAAAAAATTTTGGTTGCAGGTGGGACACAGATCGGGTTACCCTTTTCCCCAACAGCATCATAATCCTTAAGCTTGCCTTGATTTCTTGGATTTTTGAAATGCTCTATTACTTTTTCTGTGTATATATTCATATCATCACTTCTTAATTGGGCTCATCTTTCTTAATTTCTCAACAATTTCTTTTATTTTTTTCAGAGTTATATCTATTTCTTCACTTGTTGTGAATCTGCTTAATCCTATTCTAATTGATCCATGGCTATACTCTTCATTATATCCCATAGCTTCAAGAACATGGCTTGGCCTGAGGCCTTTTCCTGCACATGCACTTCCTGTTGACAAAACTATTCCTTCAGTGTCTAAATATAGAACTATCGACTCGCCTTCAATAAACTTGAATCCTACAAAAAGGGTATTTGGCAATGAATTGTTTATTGGGCCAAAAATAGATGTGTTAGGTATTTTTTTTAGTTCTTTAATCAGTTTTTCTTTCTGGCTTCTCATTTTTTCAATATCTTTGCTACCCCATAATTTTATTGCCTCTCCAAATCCTGCTATGCCAGGAATATCAAAAATACGTGTTCCATAAACTAATGGCTCGAGTTTCGTTCCATTTCTAATGTATAATGCCCCTATACCCTTTGGGCCATGAATCAGATGAGCAGTTAGTGTCAATAAGTCGATATTCATTTTTTGAACATCTATTAATTCTTTCAGGAAAGATTGTGAAGCATCGACATGAAATAATATTTTATGCTCTCTGCAGAGCAAACCTATTTTTTTAATGTCTTGAATTGTTCCTACTTCCTGGTTTGCATGCTGAATAGAAACAAGCACAGTATTGTTCCTTAAAGATTTTTTAAGTTGGCCTAGATCTATAAAACCTTCCTTGTCTACGCCAATGTAAGTTATAGAATAACCCTTCTTTTCTAAATCTTTGCAAGTTTCAATGATAGAAGAATGCTCTATTTTAGTTGTTATTATGTGACCTTTCACACCTTTTAAAACCTGGTTATTGCTTTCGGCTTGCCCTGACGTGAAAGTTATTTCTTCTGGCTTGCAGTTTATTTTCCCAGCAATTATTTCTTGTACATTTTTCAAAGCTTCTTTAGATTTCATTAAAAATGAGGGGGAATAATCTGATATTGCTACCCCATATTCTTCTGTTTGGTATCTTTTCATAAATGGGAGAACTCTTTCATCCATTTGAGTAGTTGTTGTATTGTCTAGGTATATCATAAGAATATTATAGCAGTAATAGTATAAATAATATAACGGTGTTATATATTTTTAATTAAAAAGCATGAAAACTCCTTAAAATAAAAATAAAATACAAAATTAAGAGTATAATCCCCTCAAGCCTGTCAATTCTTCTCCTACCCCAGCTTCCAAGGAAAGCCCAAAAAAATATTGTTGACAAGAAAACAAAAAATATTAATTCTGAAAATGGCGCCATTTCGATTTTCAACGGAGATATCATAATTACCAACCCTAATATAAGTGTAACGTAGATGTAAGACTCCCCAATAACATTTCCTATTGCAAGATTCTTATGCCCTTCTTTTGTTGCTTCCCATGTTGTAGCAAGTTCTGGAATTGACGCTCCAAGTGCAATGATTGTAGAACCTATTACAAATTCTGATATACCAAAAGCTTTTGCTATGTTTGAAGCTGACTCTATTGTAAAATTAGAACTTAGCAGAATCCCAAAAAAACCTAAAATAAGTAAAAATAAACTTTTGTATATTTTTATTGGCTTATGGGAATTTTTATAATCTTTATCCTTGTTTTTTAGGACATGAATGCCAATTTTTTCTTTTATTACGTAATAAATAAAAACCCAAAAAAATAAAAAAAGTATGACCCCAAACAATCTGCTTGGGCTAGGAAATATAAAGAATGTAGAAATTATT
>CAYZVE010000026.1:0-2863 GCA_964481805.1 uncultured archaeon
CTTTTGGGCAAGTTTACTTTAGCAGTTAATGTTTCGAAACTTAATCCCTCGGTTTTAATTTGCCACTTCAACGGCAGTTTACACATTATCCTGTTCAATACTTTCTTTGCTACACCATATGCAACTGCGTCGTCATTCATTGTGATTTCTATAAGCTTGTGACCTTTCTTAATCTGTGCAAGTCGCATTTCAGGCGTTCCAAAACTTCTTTTGCCCATTCCACTGCTAATACGTTCTGCTTTGGCGACACCAATAAGTCCATGTGAACGGGATTGTTGAAATGGGTAAGAAACCATTTGCAACCGATAGTTTTCTTCGCCGACGACTTTCATTTCTCTATGTATAGTTACTCGGACTGAAACCAATGCTTTAGCTGAAACTTGACCATCCCTTTCGGCAACCAATGAAACCTTTGCTGGAAAGTCTAACTTAGAAGAATTGCCGAAAACCGAATGTTTGAACCCCTCTGGGACATCTTGCATTCGCCTAATATATTCTTTTCGGCAATAAGGCATTTGTATATGTCGATAGTTCCGAGCTAATCGCTTTGTCATTATTCCAAGACCATCCGTAAGAATAGATTGTCTCTTTCACCTTGAATTACAATTTTGCGTAATCTATGCCAGCCTTTATAAATTTTGCCGTAGGATTCAACTTCTGCCTTCGAAAAGTTTGGTTCGCCAGTTTTTGTGTCCAATGGAATATTGACAATTTTATCGCCTTCTTCTTCGTGACCATAGAAAAGTCTTTCACTTCTTGGTCGTCTTAAAGCCTTAACTAAATCTGGTAAATCTCGCTTTCTTTTCATTCTTGAGCCTTTAATTCTGGTTTCCTTCATTTATTTTCACACCAATATTATAATCACTGTCTCTCTCTTATAAACCTTGCTATTGTGTTTCCTCTTCCGTTCGGCTTGCTTTATATTTCTTGTATTCTTTTATTTGTTTGAAATAGTCTCGGCTACTATCATAAACCCAATTTGTAGCACTATCATCAATAATATGGTCTGGTTCTGGCACTTCGAAATCCTTGTCAATTGCTTTGCTTAGGTCAATGTTCTGTATATCTTTCATTGCATCACGCAATAAATCCAAGGTTTCATCGAGTGGCTTTAGCATTTGTTTGGCTCGGTCACGCATTGCTGAGTTTTCTACTCCAACAATTTTAGGTTTATCGAAATCGTAGTATGGTTTTAATGCGACATCAATGATTTTGCCAAGTTCATTCGGATAAATTGCTTCAAGAGCGTCTAATTCGACTACCGCTTCACCATGTTTTGGTGCTTTAGGCAGGTTGAATTTGTTTATCTGGTCTTCGCTTAATGCAAGCCGTGTCAGTTTAACATCCATGTTTGGATTTCCTTGAATGAAGAATTCAAGTTTTCTTGCAACTGCTGAAACCATGCTCCATCCATATCTATCCCAATCGCTAATGTAGAATACTCTAACTTTCTTGCCTGCTTGAGCCGCTTTAATTGCTCGTTCAGCACACATATTGACTTTTTCGACTGATGCTTGACCAACTAATGGCTGATAAGTTGCATTGTATTTCTTACATTGTGGTTCAATAACGAAACCCATAGACTGCTTTTCACACCAAACTTCAAGATGATACATCTGATAGCCCGATTCGTAGTATTTCGGTGCTTGCTTTAAGATGTCATCTATTAGACCTTCAATTCTTCTCTTAACAATCTTGGGTATATCAACATGCCCATCTTGATAGATTCCGCTTCCAACGAAGTAATTGTCATAGTCATTTGGTGCTGGATGTTTCAAATCAACAAGATTTTCCCATTTACCTATTCCTAAGTATCGTGCAATCTGTGCTGAATGTAGCAAAAAAATCCAATCTTTTACTGGGTCGGGTTGAGTATAGAAATTTCCGTCTGGTTTCTTGACTCTATTGGACATGCACCAGTAGTGAAATCCTCTGAGATGCAATTGTTTCCTTCGTTTAGACATCATCTTATCCCATAAGTCTGCCGCCCATTGAGCATCAATGTAGTCTTTCTCTGTGCCGACAAAATACGGGTCTGTAGATAGCACTCTCAATTCATTTAGTTTTAGACCTAACCGTTTGGCTTCCGCAAGTAATTGGTTCTTAATTTCTTCGTGCTTTAACTCTACTATATTTCCAGACATTTTACACATCCTCTAAACTGACTGTTCCAACTTTGCCATGTATTGTTTTTTTGCTAGTTTGACGTTTACGTTCCAGCATCCATTCATCTTTCTCTTCGTGTTTAGTGGTTTCTCTTTTGGGACATTTTTCCCTTAATTCTTCAACTGGTAGTAGGCAAGTCCCATCTTCCGCCAAATAAGGACATTCTTCTAAACATCTTTTTCCCATTTTTCATCACTTTAATCTGCTAAGATTGCAAGTCCAAGTATAGTCAAGATGATTCCTACTATGCCTAGAACAGCACCAAATAAGTAGATTAAGATTCCACCAGCGAGGACTAATAGCCAATTTCCAGCATTTGCTCCCTGCAAAATCATCTCTACCAATTTATAGATTCCAAAGATACATAGACCAGCCCCTATCCAAAATGCTAGTGCTCCAAGCAGTCTTCCAAACTTTCTTTTTATTCTTTCAAACATCTTTACCATCTCTTATAACTTACACATTGTCCTATTTAAACCTTGCTATTTTTGTGAATGATTTTCCTGCCAAAATCGATTTTATTCCAGCCTCGCTCGTTGCAATATGAAACTGCATAACAAGTCGCTTCGAGGAAAATCGACAAACCTAATCCAATTTCTACTTTTATAAAGAAAGAAAGGACGAAGGTATCAAGAGTGACTTCTAAAATTCTCGCAGTAAGTCCCTTTAATAGAGAACGCATCCTAGTCTCGACTAC
>CAYZVE010000026.1:2963-11574 GCA_964481805.1 uncultured archaeon
TGGATTGAATTTATTCACCCCCCTTATTAGCCATTATTCGGTTTAATTTATAATAAAATAATCGTCTTTCTGGCGACATTGCATTCAATTGTTCAATAAGTGTTTTTTTCACTCGCATTTTGGTTAATTTTTTCAATAGTATTTCTGGTATCAATAGAATGGTCAGATAAACCCCCCCAATCACTTCCATGACGAATGACTTGACTGGATGTTTCTTTTTGATTTGTTGTGGACACACGTAAGGACATGATTCAGGTGTTGCACAATGCTTACATATTTTGCGGTTCATTGTGGTTCACCCCCTTCTTTTACGTCGCTGTTTTCAATTATTTTTTGGTCTTCATACGGACTCATTATCCGCCTGTAGAATTCCAATCTAGCTGAATCGAGAACCTTCAAAGCATTACTTTTAATTTCAAAGTTTCCATGAGCATAAATATCCACAAGAAGTCGGTAGATTGCATAAACAACATCGCCGTTATCATGCATTCCCGAATCCGTTGAACTCTTCAAAAGTGCAATGAGTTTGTTGATTGCTTCATCAAAAGTTGAACGTTTTTCTTTCTTAATGTATGGGATTTTTATCACGCTCCCAGAATGTTTTATAATTTCCATAGATATTATATTCACAAACTATGTGGTATGGTTTATAGCCAAAATATTTTAATAGCCAACCAAAATATCTAGTAAACTCTTGAGATATTGTAGCCATTATTGTCCCTCACGATTAGCTTTTGTGTGAATTTTCGTTATACAATATAAACATTCTTGAACAAGTTCTTTCTTGCCGTCAGTTCGTTCCACTCTTTGAATTCTGACTTTATGCCCGCAGGTAAGGCATGGTTCGTCGGCAATAACTACAGTAATTTTCCCCATAGAACCATTGATTTCTTTGCGTTCTTCTTGTGTGAGATTCTCTAATGGTATTCTTATTCGTGCTGGTTTCATTTTAAACACCATGAATAATTTTTTGTATCGCTTTTTTTATTAAACATTCAGTATAGTTGACGTTCACATTTGAACCGTTGCTATGGAATGGACAGTCTTCTCGGCATGTATCATTCAAGAATGGACAATGCCCAATTTTAAAGTCATCTCGTCTGTGGTTTAGGTTTACCATTTTCTTTCACTACTGATAGAATACACATTCCGCCTAATAAACTTTGCTATAGGAGATTAATCAATTGATTAAGTATTACAATTCACGATGAAACCTCGTTTAATCAATTGATTAATCTTTTCGATTTAGGGACTCTGGAGATTTCTTACAGATGAAAAAATTTAACGAATTGGCAATCCTAAATTGTCTGAATCGTAAATTATGTTTCCGAATCTGCTTTCCCGAAACAAACAATCAAATGCTCTTGCGATTTTCACATCAAATAATTCATTAAACAAGTGATGAAGAAATTCATGATTTAAAATGGCAAACACCATTGTTTCATTACAAAATTTCCCTAAATAAATCGCTTCTTGCTTATAACAGTAACGACCAAATTGATTCTCGTCGAAATGGAAACAGCATTTACAATTTCCTATTTTTATCTTCACCATTCTGGGATTCTCCGATTTTTTTGTGGATTAAGACATCTTTGATTATCTAAACCAAAATCACTTATGAAATGGGCAATTGTGGCTGGCTTGTATCCTTTCCAGCAAATCAATTTTTGTCGTTTAATTCTCAACCGATTTAAAACCCTTATAATCGATAGTTCGGTTAACTCGTGAATCCAAAATCCACAATTTTCCATATAACAATCAGCCACAAAAATTTTATTATGCAAAAACGAAATCCCAGAATCAGATGGCTTTTTCGTCTTTTCATACACGAAGAATCCAGCATCATAATTACGTTTCACTTTCATTTTGTTGTCCTCGCCAAATAGTCTTGATAAAAGATAAACAAGTTCTTTTTTGGACTCGCAAACAGATGTTCTTTGCAGGCTTCACTTACGTATTTAGCAATTAATGGCATCGCAATTTTTACATCTCTGATTTTTTCATTGCCTAATTCTTGATGTGCTTTATTTATTGCACCCATAATTTCCGAATCTGGTATAGGGGGAAGAATAACTTCTCCCTTTGAAATTTTTCGTTTTAATGGTTTCGGAACATCCAGCTTTATTTTTGCTTGGACAAGCCCCCCCTCAAACTGTCTCCAATCGGCAAATTGTTCTGGTATTTTATATGCTTTAATTACAATTCCCTCTATTCTATCGACTTCGCAGTGCTTCAGAGCATCATCTGCGAATTTAAGCAAGTCTTTCATACTGCGGTGACGAGTTTCAGCGAACAGTTTCACGCATGGGATGTTGTAGTGGTATGCATGTTGGTGGACATTCACATAGGGCAAAAATTTCGCCGAATTTTTATTGTAAATGTCGAACACATAGAGGATATTTCGGTCATATTTCTCAATTCCAGTTACACTTCTTCCTTTTCGACAGGCTTCAATATAAATTATAAATTGGGGATTTTCTTTCAATAATTCAATAATTTTTGGAAAATCTTCGCATTTTTTAACTAAAGTTTGTAAATCAGTTGAGGCAGTTTCGAGATTTCTACTGGATATTCTAATTTTTGATTTTTCGTCTAGCCAGAGGGATATACATGAGCCATCTTTTTTTTCAGTCCAGAACAATCGTTGTCCCAGAAGAATTCTCGGACTTGGTTTCATGGATAATAAAAGAGGTATATGCGGGTATCTTTTAAATTCGGATTTTTTTCTCATTCCGTTTCCCTCACATACATTTCATAATCTTTTATTGGTTTACCTATTTTGCCGACTAATATTACTTCTGTGGGCTTGCCACACTAAAAAAAGTATATCGGCAACATATTTAAACCTTGCGGTTGGTTGCGGTTTACCTAATGGATATATTTAGTGGTAAAAATCGAATTATAATTCTTCCAGTTCCGCCACAAACAGAACACGGTTTACAATTTTCATCTATGCATCTACCTTTACATAAAGGACATACTTCACTAACGAAATCCATCATATATATATCACCATTAAAGAAATGGGAAATTTACTTGGGCAATTCTTGTTTTTCTTCTCCGTGTTTTACTAGTCTTCCGCCTTTTGGAGTTTCTGCTGGCATGATGAGTTTCTTCTCTTCTTCTAACATCTTTGCTTTTCTCATTTCGGCACATTTTGTGCTTGTATATGCAGGGTCATATATGAATTGCAGAAATTCGTCATCTAGGAATATATAAATGTTCGTTATTGGTATCATGAATCCCATCCAAGTTATTATGTCCACGCCGAAACCCAATTGTATTGCAGTTATTCTTGCCGTAATACCTATGTATTCATAAGTATCTGCCAAGAAAATTGCTCCGCCTGAATTTCCGAATATTGAGTTTGCCGTGCTCATCCAGTATTCTTTATTTTCAATCATATCGTGTTTTGCAACCAAATTTCCAAGAGTGAATATTGGCTCATGTCCTAGTGAACATCCACATGTGACTAATGGTCTGCCGAGTTTTATATCGTCTTCTTTGGCTTTCGGATAAAGCTTTGCGACATGTTTGAACTCGTCTTCGCATCTTACTTTTAGAACGGCAACATCGAAATTTTTGTCCCATGCTACAATTTCAGCCTGTAAAGTAGTGCTTCCAACGCAACGACTAAGTTTTTCATACTTAAAAACTTCGACTTGAACTAACTGTCTGTCTTCAACAGTTAAATTCCTTTGAGCTATGCTTGACCACTGTGTAACAAATTGTATGGCATCCTCAACAACGTGCCAACATGTTATAACGTACGTTTCAAAAATTTCTGGATTTTCTGGAGTTGGTTTAGAATAGACAATGAGACCACTGCCGCCTGCTTTCTCAGTCCGCACCCTTTTTCGTTCAATGAGGCAAGCTCATTAAATAACGACGGGATATAGGACGTTGCGATGGATTTCCTCTATTTTTGTTTGTGAAATGTCTACCATTTTTAACACACCTATTTAGAATTAAGTCTTTCAAGTATTTAAATCTTACGGTCACGAAGCAAATCAAAGTATCAATATTATAACGGTTTATGAATGTGATAGAAGAAAGCGATGAGTTTCCCGATTTTACTGTCTTTGTTTACATATGAATCGCATGTCAAAAGCGGTATGCCGTCTTTCTCGCCCATGTTACTCAGTTCAATTTCGCATCTTTGGCATTCATTAATTTTTTCATTCCATATACAATTGGTTTCTTCACACGTGACTTTTGTTTCAAAATCCGAATCGGCATCGTCGTCATCATCATTTGGGGATTCTTCGCCTTGTTCATCGTCGTCATCCTTATTATTTTTCATATCATCTGGAACTTCATCTGGATATTTGTCGTCATAAGTATCAAGCATTTTTGCAAAATGATAAACACAGAGATTCCTTTTAACGAGTTCATAACCATATTGAGTTTCCTCTCTTTCGAGAATTTGAATAATTATCGGACGGTGTTTACCACATTCGTCACAAATGGGTGTTCCTACAACATATGGTTTCGGTTTATCATCTGGCATTCTTATCCCTAAGTGTATTAAGTGATTGTTTTATTTAAGTCTTTCGGCTCTTATCTAAATATTTGTTTATATGACTTCTTTAATGCTTCCCTCAAATCGGTTTTGGGAGTCCACTTTAGCAGATTTTTGGCTTTTTCGATTGATATATTTTCTTTGAATACGTCGCCTTTTCTTGCTGGAAGATATTTTACTTGCATATTCTTAGCAGTTCCATTAACAACTTCAGCACACATTTCTGCCATTTCATAAACAGTATATGATTTTTTGCCAGCAAGATTAATGATTTGATTTTCGGCTTTAAGGGCTTTATAACAACCTTCAACTAAATCTTCGACATAAATCCAATTTCGACTTTGACTGCCATTTCCAGTTATAGTAAATGGTTCATTATTATGGGCTTGATTAAGAAATATCCACGTTGCAAGAGCAGAACGCATTTCTGGACCTACTGTCGTTCCAAATCTCAGAATTATCCACCGTGGAAGCAATTTTACAATTTCTTCACCAGCCCGTTTTGTAACGCCATATAAATCCATTGGACGTGTTGGTCCATCTTCGGTTGATGGATGCTGAGTAGTATTACCATAGACACAGGCGGTGCTGCTGAATATCATTTTAATATTGTGTCGTCTGCAAGCTTCAGCAATGTTAAATGTGCCGTAAATATTTACAAAGAATGCTTTGTCTTTATACACTCTGCAATCATCCAAGTTAGCCATAGCCGCAAGATGATAACAAACATCAATTCCTTCCCAAAATTTCGCCTTTTTTATTTTGGGGTCAGTAATATCTGCTTTAATATAGCCGATGTCAATCCGTGGTGGATAAATATCTAAACTTGTTACTTTGTGACCAGCTTTCACTAATCGTCTAGCCAAAGATATTCCGATAAATCCTGAACCGCCAGTTATAAGAATACTAGCCATTATTTACCATCTCATTCCTTTAATTGTCCTTATTATATAATTAACTTGTTCTTGAGTTAACTCAGCATGTAATGGTATGTGAATTAAATCATCATTAATTCTTTGAACATTTTTCAATTCAGATGTTTTAGAATTATAGAAAACAGTATAAATATCATTTCTCCAATTATGAACTGCAACTTCTATTCCCATATTTCTCATCTTTTTAGCGAATTTTGAACGTCTTTTTACATGGATTGGAAACAGCCAATTTGCACTTTCCATTTTATCTCCGTCATATCGTGTGGGGAGTAAGTCCTTAACCCCCATAAATTCTTCTCGATATTGTTTGGCAATTTCTGCCCTACGTTTCAGTATCCATTCCAAATCTTTTAGTCCTTCTATTCCCATAGTTGCGGAAACATCATTCATTGCATATTTGAATCCGAGAGTCGTTATATCTGGAAATACTGTTCCCAATTCAGTTTGGATTCGAGCATCCTTATCTATGCCAAACCATATTTTTCGTTTAGCAAGTTCAGCAATAGATGGATTGACAGTAACAAACATACCACCATCGCCAGTTGTAATGTGTTTGATTGCTTGGAAACTATAACATGTCATGTCAGTCCATTTGTTTATATCAGAACCACAATATTTAGCTCCCAATGCTTGTGCAGCATCCTGAATGACTATTAAATCATATTTTTTCGCAATTCTATTTATTTTATTCCAATCACATGGCAATCCAGCATAGTCAACACCAACAATTGCGATAGTATCATCAGTTATATTATTCTCTATGTCATCAGGATTAATATTTATAGTTTCATAATTAATATCAACAAAAACAGGTCGTATTCGGCATTCAAGCAATGCCGTATTAGTTGCAATCATCGTATATGGAGTAGTTATAATTTCTGGATTAATACGTTTGTCTTCCTTGGCAATTGATTTTGCAATATCATAAGCCAGTCTAAGAGCCGATGTGCAACTGTTAACTGAAAGGGCATTATTACACCCAAACATTTTCATAAATGACAGTTCAAACAATTCGGCTTTTTTTCCACGATTTAACCATCCACTTTCAATAAGTCTTTTAACTTCTTCACCAGCAAGTTTAGGAATATGTGTTGAAAACAACGGTATCATTGCCATAACTCCTTGTGCGATTTATACCATTCTATCGTAGCCTTCAATCCGTCTTCGAAAGTATATTTTGGAGTCCAACCAAGTTCATGTTGCAGTTTTGTTCCACTAAGAGCATAACGGTCATCATCTTTTAATCGCTTTCCCATATAACCTTTAAATAAATGACGTTTGTTCGACATCAAGCCCAAAATAGTTTCGTTAATATCATAAACACCTTTCATAGCCGAAGGACCAATATGATAAAATTCTCCAATTCTACCTTTCGTCATTATCGTATCTATCGCATCAACCGTGTCGTAAACATAACTCCATCCTCTTAAACTATTTCCTTTATATAATGTATATTCTTTATCGCTGAGAAGATGAGTTATAATTTTAGGAATAAGTTTTTCTGGATGTTGCCGTTCTCCATAGACATTCATCGAACGAGCTACTACTGCTGGAAGTTTGAAGCTAGCAACCCATGCTTGAATTAATGCTTCACAAGCCGTTTTAGTAGCAGCATAAGGATTCTCTGGGTGGCACATTTGAGTTTCGTCTTTAAATCCTTCCTTTACCACTCCAAATACTTCATCAGTAGATTGATAGAAAAGTCTTGGTCTTTTTCTAGGTTTTAGGCTTCTTATTGCTTCAAGAATGCTATAAGTTCCTTCAATATTGCTTACCAGAAAGTCTCTTGGATAAACAAAACTCCTATCAACGTGCGTTTCAGCGGCTAAATGATAAATTCTCTTAACATTATTTTCTCTTAATAAAGCCATCAGTTGAACAGTGTCGAAAATGTCAAGTGGAACAAATTTATAGTTCTTGTAACTTTCAAGGAATTTTATCATTTTTGGAGAAACGGCATAGGTGTGTTTGCTTACGTTTATTATTTGGATTTCTGGATATTTTTGACATAAATAATCACATAGGGCTGAACCAATGAAACCCGAACCACCCGTAACTATATAACTTTCGCCCATAATTAACACCTTATCCAAAAGTCGTCGTGATTAATTCATCTAAATTCCATTTTTTTAATAATCTTTTATGGTCTTCTGCTAATCTATTTACATATTCAGTATTGTTTGCAAATTGTGACACCCATTTACTTGGAATATGACACCCGTGAGTTGCATGAGTTGCATAACCTTTTACTGGAACATGATAGACTTTAAGATGTTTAACAAGTCTTACCCAGCATTGATAATCTTCCATAACTGGATACCACGGAAAAGATTCATCAAATTGATGCTCCAAAAATATTTTGGATGGAATAATTGCGAATGCTCCATCACAAGTCATAACTTCTACTGGTGGTTCATCAGCTTTATTCGCATGATAATATCCTATTTGTTCTTTTCCTCTGCGACATTCTATACTGCCATAACCAAAATCTGGTAATGAATCACAAACTGCAACAAGTTTCTGTCCCCAATTTACGTCTTGTATTGGAACATCTTGTGCAATAAAAAGCAAGTATTTAGAATGTTTTATATCGTCCATGTTGGTTTTAAGTATGGAATTATATGATTCTGAAAGGGAGAGATTGGGGTCTGTAAGTATCAATTTATATGGAACTCCAATGATTTCCAAACTTTTTTTAAGTAATCTGTCAAAACATTCTGGAACTGTAACTGAACATATAACAATAAGTTTGAATGGATTTTCTTCATCCTTCATTTTTTGTCCCCTAACTAACTTTCGATACGGTTCATATAAAACTTTGTCTTTAAATGGTGGAAGTTCGCCATCATGCCATTCAATTGATAAAGTATCTTCTAAGGCAATCATAACATGTGGTATTTTTTCAGGTATAATTATTAAATCTTGATTAATATAGACTTTTTCTATTTCTTGGGTGTGGAACATCATCTTAATCATTACTTTGCCATTTATTATTAAACTATATTGTGTTATTGGATGTTGTTCGCCACCACGACCAAATCCTTTTTTTGTAAAGGCAACCCAAATAATTTTATTATGAAAACGACATTTAATCATATAGCCACGTTCATCGCAACTAACAATTTCAAATGAATCATTCAACATTTCAATCACC
>CAYZVE010000027.1:0-11177 GCA_964481805.1 uncultured archaeon
AATATGATTAAAAAATATGCAAAGAAAAGACATCATTCACTAAGATGACAATACCGTTTAATAGTAAAGTATAAATATATGCCCTAACTTAATTTAATGGATTAATAAAGGGGTAAAATGATTATTTCAAGAACTCCATTCAGAATGAGCTTTGTAGGAGGAGGCTCTGACCTTAAAGAGTATTACCAACATAGTTATGGATCTGTTGTAAGCACCACAATCAATAAATTTGTATATATAACTGCTAATAAAAAATTTACTGATTATTTCAGAGTGAGTTATTCAAAGACAGAGTATGTTAAAAATGTCGAGAATATTGAACACAATCTTGTTAGAGAAGCATTGAAATTATTAGGGATAACAAAAGGTGGAATAGATATTGTTTATATGTCAGATATGCTGCCTGATCATGAAGGATCTGGGCTTGGGGCATCAAGCAGCCTTATTGTTGGCACTTTAAATGCTCTTCATGCTTTTAAAGGTGAGAATGTATCTGCTGAGACTTTAGCAAGAGAAGCATGCAAGATTGAAATAGAAATATTAGGGCATCCTATTGGAAAGCAGGATCAATATGCTGCTGCGTATGGCGGCTTCAACCATGTACAATTTAATGCTGATGAAAGTGTATTTGTAAATCCTGTTATTTTTAAAAAAGGAATTAAAGAAGAATTAAATAACAAACTACTTTCATTTTATACAGCTATAAATACAAGATCAGATAAAGTATTAACTGAGCAAAGAAAAAAGACAAAAGATAACCTTAATACTTTAAACAAAATGGTTGAGTTATCTGAAGAGCTTAAAGATGAATTAAAAAATGGTAACATTGATAAATTTGGAGAAATATTGCATAAGGGGTGGGTTTATAAGCAAAAATTAGCAACTAATATCACAAACCCAATTATAAACTCCTATTATGAAAAAGCAAGAAAAGCAGGAGCCGTAGGTGGTAAAATCTTGGGTTCAGGAGGGGGAGGATTCCTATTATTTTATTGTGAAGAAAAAAATCAGGATAATGTAAGAAAAGCATTGTCAAATCTTAAAGAATTACCCTTTAAATTTGAGCCAGAAGGAAGCAAAATTATTTATGTTAATGATGAAATATAAAAAATCATTTAATTAGAAAATAAAAACATTTTAGGAGTTTAAGATGGAATTTATAAAAAATTATTTTGAAAAACTTAAGAATACAATAGACAAGATATCAATACAAGACATTAAAAAAGTAACTAGTATATTATATGATGCTTATAAAAAAAATAAGCAGATATTTATTATTGGAAATGGAGGGAGTGCCTCACTTGCCTCTCATTTTGCCTGTGACCTTAGCAAAGGGACACTTCAAAGAGTTTACGATGAAAAAGAAAAGCGATTCAGGGTAATATCTCTCACTGACAATGTTGCCCATCTTACAGCATTGGGCAATGACTTGGGCTATGATGACATTTTTTCTCAACAATTAAGAAATTTAATAAATAATGGGGATATCCTTATAGCAATAACAGGAAGCGGGAACTCACCAAATATTTTAAATGCTGTTGATGTTGCATCAAAATCAGATGCTGTAACTATAGGCTTTTTAGGATTTGATGGTGGAAAACTTAAAGATAAACTTGATCATTATATTCATGTTTCATCAGACCATTACGGGAGGATAGAAGATCTCCATTTGGTTTTAACACATCTTATTTCCTTTTATCTAGCTGAAATGAAAAAGAATGAAAAAAATATCTAAATTAAGGGGTTAAATGAATATTCTTGTTACTGGAAATAAAGGTTATATTGGATCTGTATTGACACTAATGCTTATTAAAAAAGGTTATAATGTCATAGGGCTAGATACTGATTTTTATCAAGGGATTGAAAAAGATAAGTCAGAATCTAAAATAAAACAAATATTTAAAGATGTAAGAAATGTATCAATAGCGGATCTAAGAAATTTAGATTCTGTTATCCATCTTGCGGCCTTATCAAATGATTCTCTTGGGGAATTTAACCAAAAGCTAACATATAATATTAATCTTGATGCAACAATAAAACTTGCTAAACTTGCAAAACAGGCAGGAATCAAGAGATTTGTTTATGCATCATCTCAAAGCATGTATGGCATTTCTAAAACTGATAATGAACTTGATGAAGATAATAGTGAAAAAAACCCAATAACAGCATATGCAAAGACAAAATGGGATGCTGAATGCGAACTTAAGAAGCTTGGTTCAGATGATTTTACTGTTGTTTGTTTTAGGCCTTCAACAGTTTTTGGTGCAAGCCCTAAGCTCAGGTGTGATATTGTCTTTAACAACCTGGTTGCATGCGCTTATACAACTGGTAAAATAGAAATAAAAAGTGATGGTACACCCTGGAGGCCAGTTGTTCATATAAAGGATGTATGCAATGCTTTTATTGCAGGACTTGAAACTCCAAAGGAACTTGTTTCAAACCAGTCTTTTAATATAGGAATTGAGAATGGGAATTATACTATTAGAGAGCTTGCTGAGGCAGCACAAAAGATTGTAAGTGGATGCTCACTTGTTTTCACAGGAGAACATGGCTCTGATTCAAGAACATATAAAGTATCATTTAAAAAAATATTATCAGTTTTGAAAGATTACTACAAGCCTGAATGGGACTTAATAAGAGGAGGAAAAGAGCTTGTTGAATTCTTTAAAAGAATAAACTTCACTGAAGAGATATTTAGGGGGAGATTATGCAATAGACTGCCTCAATTAAAGTACCTTATTGAAAACAATGATATAAATGATCATTTTTTTTGGATTAATGATAAAAACAAATAAAGGGACAATATCATGGTATCAGTTAAACAGGTAGTAATTCTTGCAGGGGGTATTGGAACAAGGCTAAGGCCTTTGACTTACAAGATTCCAAAGCCAATGATTGAATTAAACAATAAACCCTTTCTGGAATATTTAATAGATTTGCTTAAAGAGAATGGAATAAAAGAGGTTATTCTGCTTCTTGGCTATCTTCCTAAGAAAATAAAAGAGTATTTTGGGAATGGTTCTAATTTTGGGATAAAAATAAGATATTCAATTGGAGATGTTTCCTTTGAGAGTGGAAAAAGAATAAAGGATGCAGGGGAACTGCTTGACAACTATTTTCTTTTGATGTATTGTGATAACTACTGGCCACTTGACCTAAAAAAACTAATAGAATATTATGAAAAGAAGAAGGTTTTAGCATCCATAACAATATATACAAATAAGGATAATTTCACTAAAAGCAATATTAAAATTAATGATAATGGATATGTTACACTCTATGACAGGGAAAGAAAAGAGAAAAATCTTTCAGGGGTTGAAATAGGTTTTTATATTATTAATAAAAAAGTTCTTGATATTATCCCAGACACAAATCTTTGCTTTGAGAAGGAGATAATCCCTAAACTTATTCATAAAAAACAGCTTGTAGGGTATTTAACAGACCATCGATATTACAGCATAAGTAAGATTGAAAGATTGCCAATCACAGAAAAATTCCTAAAGCCAAAAAAAGTAATCTTCCTTGATAGGGATGGGGTGATTAATAAAAAACCACCAAAAGCAGATTATGTTAAGAGCTTTGATGAGTTTGAATTTCTTCCTGGCTCAGTAGAAGCAATAACTCTTCTCACAAAAAAGGGCTATGGCATTTATATTATATCAAACCAGGCAGGCATAGCAAGGGGAATAATGACAGAGAATAATTTAAAAGATATTCATGAAAAAATGAAAAAAGAGCTAGATAGGCATGGTGCAAAGATTTCAGGTATATATTACTGCCCCCATGGATGGGATGAGGGATGTGAGTGCAGGAAGCCAAAGCCAGGCATGTTTTTCCAGGCAGCAAGAGAGCATTATATTGATTTAACAAAAGCAATCTTTATTGGTGATGATGAGAGGGATGTTGAAGCAGGAGAAGCAGCAGGAATTAAAACAATTCTTGTTGGCCCAAATAAAAGTTTTTTATATGTTGTTAAGGAGATTATATCTATTGGGTCTTAAGTCTAATTACCAAGAGTTTACTCAATATCTGCTTATTCAATTAAATAAAAGGGTTTACAGTTCTCTAATATTTTCTCATATGATTGATTAAATTATTAACTATATAGTAGAAACATTTATAAAGAAATACACTCATTAAATCCTAAAATGGGAAAACAGCTGAGATAAGGACTATTGCAATTGCCACAGGCAACACACCCTACAAAGAGCTAAAAAAAGAAGGCCCAACATATATTTTTAGAACATTATACAAAAATATTGAAAAAATAATGGAGATTATTAGGGTAAATAAGAAAATGGTAAATAAACTACTTGCATTTTGGGATAAAGAACCTAATCTTGAGATTAGGCTTAAACCTGTGTTTCCCCTAGCAGAAGCAACTGGAATTCCAAAAGCTTTCAAAAGGGAAAAACCGAATTGGGAAATGCTAAGGAAGCGTTATGGCCCAGAAGGGATTTATATTAATTATGGAACTTCTCTGGAATGGAAAGAAGAAATAATTGCATTTGAAACATCTGAGTTATAAAAAGCTGTTAAAAGATATTCAAATCATAGCAATGATGCTCTTATTCTTAATGGGAAAAAGCTTGATTCATTCACACTTCAGGTCCAGGTAAAAGGCATTGTTGATGGTAGTTCATATTCAAGAACAGGTTTATACTGTTTTACACAATCTCAAGATAAATCAAAACTCATTATGGGCATAAGAGGGGGAAGCAACTATATAAGAAAGATGATAAGCTCTCCTGTAGGGCATGTTACATATAAGGAAACATATGAATATGGTAACCAGATCACAGATGCAGTTATTCTTGAAGGCCATGAAGAAATGGGCATGAGAAAATCAGATATTGAAAAGATTTATCCTGTTGGGTTATTCAGACAGCCAGACGGCTCTCCTGGCAATATATTCTTTTACATCTCTCAGCTAAAGATACCTGCTGAAGAAATAATTGAAAGGCATACAGAAGCAATGATAAAATATAATGCATGGAAAGAAGAAAAAGATGGATATAAGATGGAGAAGGAGATTTATGCAAGAAAAAAAATGGTAGGACAATCTGGTATTGATGATACTTTTCCAGTTGATGCATGGGAAAATGAGACACTTATCACAATTCCAAATGATCCTAAGGAGATAATCAAAAACATTGATAAATTGATTGAGGTTGACAGCATGCCTGGTTCATTAGCATTGTATTTTCTGCATGAATTTGGAGAATCTAAATATGCAAGACTCATAGATACTCCTGGCTTTAGGGAAAGGGTACTAGAAAAGTTCTGATATTATATTCTTTTTTAAAACAATAACTTTAAAAATAATGGTATTTTGTTGTGATATCAGTAACATGAAAAGAATCACTGAATGCAGGATATGTAAAAATAAAGGTATTAAAGAATTTTTCAATCTAGGTGACCAGCCGTTTGCCAACTCACTGCTTAAAAATCCAAATGAAAAAGAGAATTTTTACCCTTTATTTTTGAGCTGGTGTCCGAACTGCAATCTTGTTCAGCTAAACCATACAGCAGAACCAAAAGAGCTTTTCTCAAATTATGTCTGGGTCACTGCAACATCAAAAACAGCAAAGGAACATGCAGTAAACTTTTACAAAGATATTTTATTAAGAACAGAAAACCTTCATGATGAGTATATTCTTGAAGTAGCAAGCAATGACGGAACTTTTTTAATTCCATTTGTTAAAAACAAATATAAAGTGCTTGGAGTAGACCCCGCAAAAAACATTGTGGATATGGCAATAAAAAATGGAGTTCCTACAATATGTGGATTCTTTGGTGAAGAGCTGGCAAGGGAAATAATTAAAGAGCACGGACATGCAAAAGTTATTTTTGCAAGAAATGTTGTCCCACATGTAGCAAACCTGCATGATTTTGTAAAAGGATTAAGGGAATGTTTAGATAATGATGGTTTATTAGTTATTGAGGCGCATTACGCAAGAAAGATACTGAAAGAATTACATTATGACTCAATTTACCATGAGCACCTTTGTTATTTTACCCTTAAAAGCATAGAACATTTGCTTAATCAGTATGGATTATTTATTTTTGATATTAAAAAAAGTCCTATAAGCGGTGGATCAATGATACTTTACATTAAAAAGGAAAAAACAAAAGAAAATCCAATAGTCCAATTATATAGGGAAAAAGAAATAAAATTAAATGAATTCCTTAGTTGGAAAAAGTTTGCCGAAAGAGCATATACTCATAGGGATAATTTAATTAAAATTTTAAAACAGATTAAGGACAGAAATGAGACTATAGTGGGCTATGGTGCATCTGCAAGAAGTTCTACACTATTAAATTTTTGCGGAATTGATACAAAAATTATCTCAATGATTGCAGATCAAAATCCGCTTAAACAGGGTTTTTACACAGCAGGAACCCATATACCAATAGATAGCCCAGAAAAGGTGATGGAAAATAATCCAGACTATGTGTGTATATTAGCCTGGAATTTTGCTGATGAAATAATTGATATATTGAGAGAAAGATTTAATTATGCTGGAAAATTTATAATTCCTTTACCAAACAGTCCAAGAATCATAGGTAGTTATGAATGAGATAATAAAAAGGAATAGATCTAAAAGAAATTTAATGGTAATAAAATGCAAACAAAGCATAATATAAGTCAAATTTTTATAGAAATATCAGGAGGATGCAATGCAAAGTGCCCTTATTGTGCTCAGGCTAGACTAAAACGAGAAAATCATTTCGGAGAAATTATGTCTCCCCTTTTATTTAAACAAATAGTAGATCATCTATTTAAAATTGGAATCATTAACAAAAATGATTCTGTTCCCATTGGTTTGTATAAAGGGGGGGAGCCTTCTTTGAATCTAAAGATTAATGATATTCTCCAAATTTTAAAGAATAAAAAACTTAAGGCAAATATTAGTTCTAATTTTATTGCTATATGCGATATAGACAAAAAGTTCCTATCTGTAATAGAAAGTATGACCTTTAGTTTATCTGGATTTAGCCAAGACAGTTATGGTAGAATTCATGGGGCATCATTAAAAAATGTTCTCAATAACTTTGAGAGTTTTTATGAGAATATACGTAAATATTCACCAAAAACAAGGATCATCATTGCTTGGCATCGTTACTTGTTCAATGAAAATGAGTTTTGGGATGCACACAAATATTTTAATCGCCCAGGTATTGTTATTTCCCCGGTTATTGCTTTTTTGAATGATAGAGTTGAGATGATAGATTTTTTAAATGGAAAATTATCGGAAAATAGAATGAAAAAAGCTGAAAAAGATATTTTTATTGATTATATCCGTAAACGTGCGATGTATCATAAGAAAAAATCTAAAAATTATTATTGTATCCAATGGGATATTTTAGTTATTGATGAATCTGGTCAATTATTGACATGTTGTTGTTTTACAAGGTATGATTCTGATCATGTTTTGGGAAACATACTTGACATGTCTGCAGAAGAAATATGGAATAGTAAATTATCAGACCCTAGCTGCAATGAATGTATTTCCTGTGGATTTGCTCGTTTTGTACATAATATAAATATAGACACACCTTTGCCTCCTGGAGGAGGGTTGTATGGCCTAAAAACCAAATTTTATTATAAACCTAAGAGGGTTTTGTTTCAATGTGAGAATGTGTTAGGTCAACTATTGAGAAAATTACCAAATAGTGAAAAAATTATATATATAATAAAAAAGTTAAAATGATATTAAACAATATATTTATTGATTTATATAATGGATTTACGGCCAATTTATATCTAGTGATGTTAATGAATTAATTGAAGATTATTACTCTAAATTTAAGTTAGCTTATCATTACTTAATAAATAATAAAATGATTTCAAAAAAAATAGCAAAATTGAATATTGTTTGGAAATCAATTAGTTTTTTATCTAAGATTCCTTTTATGGCCCAACTAATTCAAAATAGTTATTATTCTTTCTTTTCATACCCAAAAACAATGCAATTGCATATAAACAGCGAATGTAATTACAATTGTTTGTATTGCTATGCCAATAATAAAGAAGTAAAATCTTTAAACACTAAAAAATTATTGGACCTAATAACTCAGGCAAAAAAATTAGGGGTGTATAATATAGATTTTTTGGGAGGGGAACCTTTTTTACATAAAGACTTTTACAAGTTGCTGCAATACACTTCTAAACAAAATATAAGTATAACTATTTTTACAAATGGAATTTTAATCAATGATGAGTGGATTAAAAAAATTAAAAAGTTAAACACACAAGTACTTTTAGTAATAAAATATGATTATAATGCGAAAATATACAATAAACTTACGGGAAGAAAACAAAATTTTACAAAAGTCAAGAAGATTATAAAAAAATGTGTAAATGCAAAAATTCAAGTAATTACATTTGCTGTTATTACAAAATTTAATGTAAATTATGTTGGCAGAATGATAAATAATTCTCTTAAACTTGGTGCGTTACCTATGTTTGAAAGATATTTGCCTGTAAAAGATAAACAAATTAATAAAAAATTAGAGATTTCAAAAGAAGAATGGGAACAAGTCCTTATTAGCATAACAGATTTTTATTTGGGAGCTAAGGAAATAGTTGAAGGAGTAGGATATTTAAGTGGAGGAATGTGCTCATGCTTTGGAAATAATTTATCAGTAATGCAGGATGGTATTGTTAAGCCATGTCCAGAAACTCCTTCTTCTTTAAGTGTAGGTAATGTAAATAACAATTTATTAAAAGATATATGGGAGAATTTTGAGAAAAAAAGAAAGGAATGGTTGATTATACCAAAAGAGTGTAAACAATGTAAAAACAAATACCTTTGTAGAGGAGGATGTAAGGCTCACACTTTTATAAAATATCAAAATCTTAAAAATAAAGATCCTCTTTGCAATAGCAATATGCCCACAACATACCCCCATTGTATTTTCTCACTTGTACGTTTTCTTAAAAAACAAAATCAAAATATCCTTAAAAAATGAATATAACTCTAATAAATCCAAGGTTAAATATAAATATGAAAGAGGATAAACAACCACCTCTAGGACTTGCTTACATAGCAGCAGCATTAGAACTGGAGGGTCATAATGTTAAAATTATTGATGCTGAATTTGAGAATTTATCATCTAATCAAGTTGTGAAAAGATTAAATCCTAATACAGATGTTGTTGGAATTACAGGAACAGTAATGGTTGCACATGAATTATTGAAGATAGCTTCTTTAATAAGAAAAGAATACCATTCTATCTTTTTAGTAGTCGGAGGACCTCTTTTTAATGCACTTCCTCAAGATATTATGAAAACAGGAGTTTTTAATGCAGGTATACTAGGTGAAGCAGAATTTATTTTCTCTAAATTGGTTAATGCTTTTGAAAAGGGACTTGAATTTAAGGAAGTGGATAGCATAGCATACATAAACAAAGGTAAGCTGAAATTTACTGGATCTCCAGCTGTTATAGAAAACATTGATACGTTGCCTTTTCCAGCAAGACATTTACTCCCAAATCTAAAGTTTTACAAACCAAGAGCATTATACAAAAGTTTACCTTCCACAACACTAATTTCCTCAAGAGGTTGTCCTAATAGATGCATATTCTGTGATAATTCTATTTCTAGGAAAAAAGTTCGTATGCATTCTCCTGAAAGAGTTGTCAAAGAAATAGAATTACTTATAAACAAATATGATATTAAAGAATTGGATTTTGTAGATGATAATCTCACACTAAGTCCTAAAAGGATTTTAAGGATATGCAAATTGATTAGGGACAAAAATATATCTATCAGTTGGAGATGTTTAGCGAGGGTAGATACTATATCAAAAACATTGTTAAAAGAGATGAAAAAATCAGGATGTTGGTTAATTGCCTATGGGATAGAAAGCGGCAATCAAAATATCTTAGATTATATTCAAAAAGGCATAAACTTAAATCAAATAAAAAAGGCAGTGAAACTGACTAATGAAGTAGGAATAGAATCTTTTGCTTACTTTATGTTGGGTTTCCCTATAGATACCAAACAGACAATAGATGATACTATAAAATTTGCACTATCCCTAGATTTGGACTATGTAACCTTTAATAAAACAGTAATTTATCCTGGAACTAAACTATATAATATCTTACCAAAATCTAAATCATTTAGTAAAATTAATTGGTTTGAAAAATCACCAAAATATATTTATTATCATCCAAACATAAGTTCTAAGGAACTTGAATTTAAAAGAAGAAGAGCATATTTGCACTTTTACCTTCGTCCATCATATCTTTTTAAAAAATTGCGTAGAGTTAATTCATTTACACAACTAATAAAATTAAATATGCAACTAATAAGACATTTATACAATTAATATCAAACATTAAAAATGAAAATTGCATTGATTATGCCCCCTATTGATACGGGAAAGAAAACTAATAGTTTTTTTAAGATTATTCATGATTCTGCTAAAGGCAAACCCTACTGGAATAATCTTTTGATGCCTATAACTAAGAGATTAAATGCAATAGACTTTGAAGCATATCCTAATGGATTAATACAGTTGGCAACTATTCTAAGACAAAAACATGAAGTAAAAATCTTTAATTTTTTATTAGATTCAAAAATCCAGGATATTCTTAAATTTAAGCCAGAATTTATTGGAATAACCTGCTCAACCGGGTCTAACTTGGTCTGGATTGATACCTTTTCAAGAATTTTGAAGGAAAAACTTGAATGTATTATAGCATTTGGAGGCCCACATGTAACTTTATTTCCTATACAATCCTTAAAAACAACAGTTGCAGATTACATATTTATTGGTGAGCCGGATTTTATTATTTTAGATATGCTTAAATATATTGAAGGAATAACCAAAAAAATACCAAAACAAGGATTGTGTTACAGAAAAAAAAATAAAATAATCAAAACACCCCTTGCTATTGTTAAAGATTTGAGTAAGCTACCAATACCAGACCACACACTTCTTGACCTAAAAAAATATACATCAATTACTGTTGAATCTTCAAGGGGGTGCGTTAGACAATGTCCTTTTTGCTTTTTTTCAGGTTTTGAAAAAAAATGTTTTTGGAGGGGTTATCCTATTGAAATGAAAATCAAAGAGATAAAATCAATAAATAAAAATATTGATATGAGTAATAAAAAAATATATTTTATTGACTCAAATTTTGCTGTAAATAACACAAGAGTA
>CAYZVE010000028.1:0-10786 GCA_964481805.1 uncultured archaeon
TAGGAGTGATAATGCTTGATGTCTTGAAATTAAAATTATTTAACGAGAACAAAAGAATTGAGAAAATAAAGGTAAAGCTTTCCGAGAAGGGTTACGTCGGTAGTTTTCTACTGGGTGTTCTTTTTGCTTTGGCATTCTGTCCGTTTAGTGGTGTGTTGTTTTTCGGTATGTTAATACCTCTCGCTCTTAGGTTTTCAGATGGTTTGTTGATACCATCCGTGTTTGCATTCGCTACAGGTCTGCCTGTAATAGTGTTTTCTTTCCTTCTCGTTTATGGGATGTCAAAGATGAGTGTTGTATTAAACAAGCTGCAAACTTTTGAAAAGATTGTCAGAATATCAGTTTCAGTAATTTTCATTATAGTTGGCATTTATTACACGTTCATAAATATTTTATAAGATTGTGACATACCAATATACATTTGTATTCGGGTCGCTTCAAATCTATATGCATTTTGCATCTCGTATTTCCTTCTCCCTTTCGTCAAAATCTCGCAAATTATTCATATTTTTATTTCCTCGAGAAAATAAATATTTCCTTGAAGAATATAATTTCATCCAAATCTCTCAACAAGCAACTCAGATAATTCTTTGACATTCATGCCGGACCCCTTTGCTGTTTGTAAAAAACATGCATCACACATAGGACAAGTAGTTACGAGTACATTAGCTTTAGTTCTCTTTGCTTCTTCCAAAACATCTTTATTTATTGCATTTGAGAGTTCAGGGTAATTGGATTTTACTCCCCCGCCTCCGCCGCAGCATGAGGCGTTCTCTCTGTTATTCTCCATCTCAACAATTTCATAACCCAAAGATTCTAATATTTCACGGGGCTCATCATATATTCCTGAGTGCCTCCCAAGATGGCAGGGATCATGATAAGTAACCCTTTCTTTTTTATTAAGTTTTTTGACCTTTAACTTTCCTGATTTTAACGCCTTAGCAATTGTTTGTGTAATATGCTCAACTTCTATATCCCATTCATTACCAAGAATCTCTTTATAATCCTTATGAAAAGTCTTATAACAGGCAGGGCAGGATGTAATTATTTTTTTGACAGAATGTTTTTTGAAGATGCCGAGATTTTTTCTGGAAATAGTTTTAAAATCATTTTCATAACCTGCACTAAGAGCAGGAGATCCGCAACACACTTCCAAATCTTTAAGTTTAATGAAATCTATTCCACTCTTTGTAAGGATCTTCTCGTAATTACCCTGAAGATTTTTCATTACAAATTTTGTCAAACACCCCGGATAATAAAGAGTATTGCCGCCAATTAATTTACCTAATATTCCCATATTTCATCACATTATTAGCATCCATATTCCCAAGCCAACCATCAGCAGTCCTGAGAATAGTTTCATCCATTTTCTTTTTGACTTTCTCCACTTTTCTGCTTTTTCTGGAGATACACCGAAGTAAATCACAAACAAGATAACAATCAATGGAAGTACAAACATAAAATTATATAATAGCAAGTAAGGTATTGCTGCCAATTTTGTTGTTTGGTCTGCTAACATACCAAGGATAGCGAGATAAACCCCGCCTGTACATGGAAGTTCAACCGCTGAAACAATAAATCCAAGCATAATAGCAGAAGGCAATGTTGCCATGTGTGTATATTTTTCTATTGTTTTCTTACTTACTTCTGGTATCTTGAAGCTGAAGCCTTTGCCATACCAGAAAAAATCCTTGAGGTTAACGACACCAACGGTTAATGCAATAACAGCAGCGGCCCGATAAATAATTTTTGTCAGGCCGGATACCTGAATAACCGTCAATAATCCCAGACCAGCAGTAAAATATGCAATGTAAACAGCAATAATATATGACAAGCCTATGACAAATATCCTTCTTTTGCTGCCGATTGATAAAAGATAAGTTACAAGAAAAATTAGGACAGAGAATGCGCACGGGTTAATGCCGTCAGTCAGGCCAGCTGTAAGTATGAGCGGTATAGTCACCCTCTTCTTTGGGGGAGAAACATTTGTTTCATTTCCATCAACAACTTCTCCACAAAAACCAGGCATTGAACATTCAGATCCAGTTGAAGATAATCGGATTATTTCAGCTTCAAGGTTATCAATTATCGGTTTATCTCCCATAAAATATTTCTGGCCAATAGCAACAAATGGTATACCTCTTTTTTCTATGTCATAATCTGAGCAATACCCATTGAATAAATCCTGGTTTGTTTTGTTATAGTATATTTCAAGCCTATGAATATGTATATTCGGGTATTTTGTTTCTAATTCATCTAATATGGGTTTAACATTTGCGCAGTGGGGGCAGCCTGTCCCATAAAAATAAATTATGCACACTGAATTATCTTGAGCATTAACTATACTAGCAAATAGCGGGATTATCATTAATGCTAATAAAATTATTTTTTTCATCTTACAAACACCCCCAGTTTTTCCAAATCCCTCTCCAGTTTTTCCTTTTTTTCAAATATTATTCCATGAATGCCCAATTCCTTTGCAGCCTGAACATTTTCAGGCTTATCATCAATAAATACACATTCTTCTGGCTTGGATTTTATTTCTTTGAGTACGTACTCATATATATTCCTTTCTGGCTTTATCATCCCAAGATCAAATGAATGAAATTTTCTCTCAAAAAAATCAAGCAAATCAATTTTTCTTGATTTTATTGCTTCAGCATCTGCGTTTGACAAAATTATAAGCCTATATCTCCCTTTAAACTTCTTAGCAAATGAAATCATTTCATAGTCAAATTCCCAATTATCCACCCAAATTTTGAATAATTTTTCTATGGTTTTTTCTTCTATTGAGCACCCGGTAATTTTTTCTATAAATTGCTTGAAAGTTAATTTTCCTCTCATCCAGTTATCGAAAATTTTCTGAAAATCATCGTCATCTTTTATTTCGCAGCCAGTAATTTCTGAAATTTTATCTATAAAATTTTTAAATGACCCATTAACAAAAACTCCCCCAACATCAAATATTATAGTTTTAATCATACGCATCAGCAACAAAACAATTTATCTGGCAGCTTGCCTTCTTTAACTTCTTCGCCAAATGGATTTCCACTTGTCCTAATATTATCCATCATCTCTGAATTAACATCTGTCTCGATGTTTTTCTTAACCGCTTTTTCCCTCAATCTTTTGACGATTTTTGGGATATCAATATCAAGTGGGCAATTTTGTTTGCATAATTCACACCCCATGCAATAGTACATACCTCTTTCAAAACCCTTTTCTAATCCTTCCTGAAAGACTGTCATTCCAACTCCACGCCCACCAAAATAATGAAACCCATAGTTGTCTAATATATTCCTGTAAACAGGGCAAGGATAGAGGCAAGCACCACAATTAATGCATTCTAATATCTCGCTGAACCCCTCTTTTAACATCTCACTTCTCCCGTTATCAATTATTATAAGGCAAACTTCTTTTGGCCCATGCATACCCCAGACAATTTCTTTCTGGACATCCGCTGTTTTTGATATTGAAGAAATAACATTTATATAACCAGGCAATAAAGCGCCAGTTCCCCATATAGCGCAGGCTTTACAGATTGTCATAGCGTCCTGAACTGTTGGTACAACTTTGTCAATGCTTGTGATTATTATATGCTTTTTTGGGAGTTTGCAGACAAGAGATATATTGCCTTCATTTTCTAGAATGAATACCCCGCCGTCAGATGAAATAACATTCGCACCTGTTATTCCGATGTCTGCTTCGAGGATTTTCTTCCTAAGATGATCCCTGACCCAGTGTGTGATTTTAACAGGGTCTTTTGGAACATCTTCTTTATATTTTTTCTTAATAGCTTCAGTTATTTTTTCTAGTGATATATGAATAGCTGGCGTGACTGGGTGAGATTCCTTTTCTTCTGTGATTTGGACAATAAAATCCCCGCAGTCTGTTTCAGTGAATTCATTCCTTTTTAATAATAATTTTTCCAATTCTATTTCATTTACAACATTTGATTTGGATTTAACAATTCTTGCCCCTTTGGGAATCAATTTCAATGCTATTGATCTTGCTTCTTTTGCATCTTTTGCTTCGAATACTTGAATGTTTTGGAATTTTAAATTTTTGATAGCATTTTTCTTCAGTTCATCTATATTAGAAAGGGATTGTTTCTTTATTCTTTTCAGTTCTTCTTTGAGTTTTTCTATATCCAGCCCTTCTTGGGATTTTGCCCTGTTTTTTAAGTAATTGTTATAACTCTTTAGGACTATATATTTCCCTGATTGAACCCTTTCCGATTCTAATATTTTTTCTAGAGACATAACCATCATTTTACAAGTTTATTTTTCATCATAGTTTGGACTATCTTCCTGGATCTCTCTATAGTTGAAAGTGAGATGCTATATAATTCTGATTTGGCAAATTTTTTCCTTGCAAGGCCTTCTTTTATGGCTTCCATTCCAATCGAGACGGCCTCTCTTGGGTAGAGTTCCCATTCATTCATGTTTGGGATTATGTAATCTTCGTTGATACCCTTTTCTTCAGCGAATCTTGCAATTTCATTCGCGACTGCTAAGCACATGCCATCTGTTATAGTCTTTGCCCTTACATCTAACACTCCTCTGAATATTCCTGGGAAGCCTATTGAATTATTCACCTGATTTGGGAAATCAGACCTCCCGGTAGCGACAATTCTTGCACCGGCTTCCTTTGCCTCGTCAGGCATTATTTCTGGTATAGGGTTTGCGCATGGGAAGACTATTGCGTCATCAGACATCTTTGAAATCCATTCTTTTTTTATTGTGCCTGGTCCTGGTTTGGACAAGGCTATGCAAATGTCAGACCCTTTCAAAGCTTCTTGTACTCCACCTTCCCTGTTTTCTCCATTGGTTTTTATACACATTTCCCATTTATAAGCACCTTTCCCATTTTTTATGTCATCCCTACTTTGGTTCAAGATGCCCTTGCTGTCGGCTATTATTATTTTTTTGGGGTCAAATCCAGCTTTTATGAGCATTTCAACAGTCTTAAAACCTGCAGCACCAGCGCCAACCATAGTCAAGGAAACTTCATCCGTTCTTTTACCAACGACTTTCATTGCATTTATCAGGCCAGCAAGAATAACAGTAGCAGTTCCCTGTTGGTCATCATGAAATACCGGTATATGCATTTCCTTTTTAAGAGTTTCTAGAATCTCGAAGCACTTTGGTTTTTCTATGTCTTCAAGGTTTATTCCACCGAATGATGGCTGAAGATTTTTGACTGTTTCTATAATCTTGTCTTTATCTGTGGTGCCTAGGCAGATAGGTATTGCGTCCACACCTCCAAAATATTTGAATAGCATAGCTTTACCTTCCATTACTGGTATTCCAGCCTTTGGGCCTATATTTCCTAAACCTAATACCCTGGTTCCATCACTAATTATAGCAACTGAATTCCACTTGTTGGTGTAATCAAAAACCGAGTCTTCATTCTCGTTAATTTTCTTGCAGACTGCAGCAACACCAGGAGTATACCATATGCTAAAATCATTCAAAGATCTTATAGGGCATTTTGGTATAATTTCTATCTTTCCTTTGCATCTTTTATGCGCTTCTATAGCCTGTTTGTTGATTGCTTCTTCATCCATATACCCACTTTATTTTAACTAAATTTAAACATTTAATATGTTGAAACCGTATAAATACTTTGGTTACAGAAGGTGAAACCTATGAATATCAACAAAAAAATAGCAATATCAATTATGGTTATAACCGGATTTGTTTTTGCAGTATCCTTTGGGACATTGTATGTTCAAACAAATATTGCCGAGGGAACTGTTTGTTCATGCACTTTGCCTATACCTTTGCTGATTCCAACTTTTTCTTCCCTTGGTGTATTTGTTGGATCACTTGTTTATTACTTGATGTTTGCGAAAATCAAAGAAAGTGAAAAAAAATCCACAGAATATGCAAAAAATCTATTGAATATGCTGCGTGGGGATGAAAGGGAAATAATTACAAAAATAATTGAGAATAAAGGGGAAATTACACAAAGTAAACTGTCAGCAATATTCGGAAAGGTTAAAACTTTCAGAGTTTTGGAAAATTTAAGAAAAAGAGGAATTGTTGTTAAAGAGAAATATGGCAAGACCAATGTAATTAAATTAAACGAGAATTTCAAAGATATTTTGTGCTGAATATAGATATTAATTTGTTAAAATCTTATTTATCTTGTAAGTGATAGAATAACTTACTTGCCTAAAAATGGAGATGGACATGATGGTTTAATTCCTTTTACCGTTATTTATGGAAAAAATTCTGAACTTGCAAAAAGAATATATACTCTTTTATCTGGAGATGGATTGAATACAACTCAAATTCGGCGTATTTTAAGATCTACTTATAATTTAAAATTTGGGGACACCAGATTACCAAGATTATTAAGAGAAATGGTCTCAGAAGGGTATTTGGCAATTGTTAACAGCAGAAGAGGAAAAATATATACAAACATTTAGCTAAAAGTTCTTTTTCTTAACAACCTTTTCAATCCTATCCATAGCTTCTTCAATTTCTTCTCCTTTCAGAATCAATTTCAATGCAATTTTTCATCATTTTATAGAAGTGGGTGTTGAGTGTAATTTTATTAAGGTTTATTGGGATAACTACAAAGAACCACACCTAAACCTCCAGCTCCACGCACTTTTCTGGGGTCTTCTGTGCTAATATGATATTCACAACCTTCACAAGTTTTGATTGGGGCAAATTCTCTTTCTGGCATTGGACAAAGAACACTTTTTCCTCGGACTCCTGGATAATCTCTGTATATATGAAGCTGTTGAAATTTATCATTACCCATAAATCCACGTCCAAATAAAATATATTTTTTAAAGATTAATCATTACTCTGTCTATTTTCTAGTAATCATCTTTTCTTCCTGACAACATTTTCAATCCTGTTCATAGCTTCTTCAATTTTTTCATAAGAAGTGGCATAACTCATCCTGACATAACCTTCCCCATACCTACCAAATTCATTCCCTGGGACAACTAAAACTTTGGCTTTCTTTAAAAAAAGATTGGTTACTTGATTTGACGACATCTTTAACTTGGTGATATTTGGAAATGCATAAAATGCACCTTCGGAATTAAGGCAACTTATTCTTGGCATTTCTTCCAACCGCTTTGTTATCAGCTTTCTTCTTCTGTCATACTCTTTTTTCATTTCTTGAACACATTTCTGGTCTTCTTCTAATGCTTCAACAGCAGCTATCTGAGAAATTGTTGGCGTTGATACTGTCGTGTAAATCTTCATCCTAGTCATTGATTCAATTAAATCTTTTGGGCCAGCAACATACCCTATTCTGAATCCAGCCATTGCATAAGTCTTTGATAAACTCTGAAATGTTAAAGCTCTCTCTTTCATTCCATTCAAGCTGGCAATGCTAATGTGTTTTTTGTTGTCATAAATTAGTTTTTCATACGCTTCATCAGAAAATATCACTAAATCATGCTGGACAGCAATATCTGCAAGTTCTTCAAGCGTTTTTTTCTTCAATATTCTTCCTGTTGGGTTGCCAGGGGTGTTAATTAGGATAACTCTTGTTCTATGATCTACCAGTCTTTCTAGTTCGTCTGGGTCAAATTCAAACCCATTTTCTTCTCTCAGAGGAAGAGACACCGGAACTCCTGTAACAGTTTCTACCATTGGTATGTAAGCTAGAAAACCAGGATCAGGCACTATCATCTTCTCCCCTGGGTCCAATAAGCTTAGAGTAGCTAAGAAAAGAGCTTCCTGCGAACCACAAGTTACAATGATCTCATCTGGCGAGACATTTATTTTATTATCTTTCTTTAATTTTTTGGCAATAGCTTGCTTAGTTTCTGCTCTGCCCCCAGGTGGGGAATAGTGTGTATAACCCTTGTCTATTGCTTTTATAGCAGCTTCTCGGATGTGTTCTGGAGTTATAAAATCAGGCTCTCCTGGTCCTAAAGAGATGACATCCTTCTCTTCAGTGGCTGTTTTCATGATTTTCGCAAAGTTCGAAGATGGTAAATGAAAATATCTTTCAGAAATTTCATGTTCTATTGTCATAAGATATTATATGGATTGGGAGAAAATAAAGGTTAACTTAGAATAATCTTGGTTGCATCCTATCTCTTTCTTTTCTTTTTAGAACACTATTAACTTCTTCTTCTAATACCAACCTTAAAGCCATTATAAAACCTACATTTTTAGGATGCCTCTGCAAAAATGCTTCATAACCTTCATAATTCCATGTTGCTCCAATATATGCCCTTAATGCATTGGCAACATCACAAGTCGGATAATTTTCATCATTAGAATATTCCCATCCGTGTATCAAGCCCAAAGCTCCGCCTAATGTTAATGGAACTAACACTTTCCCATATGTCTGCCCATATGTCATAATTTCAAATTATATGCTGAACTTAAATATTTATTTATGACAAGTCAAACGCCTTTTTCACACCCATAAATCCAATCAACATCCCTATCAGGGAATCCATTCTCGTAACCGTTAACTTTTTACCATTAAGAATAGTTTTTTGTTTTAATACCCACCAAGGGTTTATAATTCCTGTTAAATGTGGGAGTCCATCAAGAACTCTTTCTTTTGGGTCTTCTATCAGATGTTCATAAAAGGCTACTCCATGCCTGCACATAGTTCTTTCTCCTGGTCTATATCTTCTTGTATCTGCTCTTCTTGCTCCATAAAGGATCCATTTACATTGACAAACTGGATGAAGTTGGGTTGATAATACATAGGGTTCTCCAGAATAAAGATAAGGAACGTTCTTTAGAGCAACAACTTCATATCCTTCACCTCTTAGTCTAGGCACACGACCAACCACATCAAAACCTTCTGTTGAATCCATGTGAATCAATCCTGGTGATAAGTCCTGCATTTTGATTCCTTCTAAAATATACAAAAATGGCCACAAAGTATATTCACCACTTCTCACATCAACTACACCAAACCCTCTGTGAGGCTTTGTCCAATTCCAAGAAGCTACTCTCATTGCTGCCTTTAATGAAAATCTTTGTTTTTCAGCATCCTCAAGACTCATTTCTGTTGTATTTAATTTAACATCAGGTGCATATCTCCAAAAATGGAAATGTTTCGTTGCTCCTCTATAGTTGTCCAGGGAAATCTCTGGATGATCAGGATGTTCAGCTTCAAGAAGATGTCTTTCATAACTATCTGGAAGGACTAGATATCGATTCTTGTTTAATGTCATTATGGCATCTAGTATATCTGCATGTGTTAAGCCGTGCTTGGAACTTAAATCTTGTGAGAGTTCATATCTTTCTCTTATCCCATGGGGCGTAGGATGTTGATAATTGAAATATTTACGCAAAGATTCGTGATTAAGCATAATAATAAATTACTAATAAGATTTAAAATCTTGAATTAACCTCTGCCAATTATATCGCTAATAAACAAAACAGCAACCGGCCCTTCATAACCTTCATATTCTTGAAAATAATGGACTTCGGCTTTTTGCCCTTTACCCATCATAAATCTTCTAGATAAACCGGATAAATTTTCAAAAGAAATAGGGCCTCTCCCCAGGAAAAATACTTCACCAAAATAAAGAACTCTTCCTAAGGTTGTATTGACTGTTTGCCCATAAGGTACAATCACAGTTGCCATAATATAAACAAACCATTAACACATTTAAATCAATTCCAATATACATTAATCTATGATTGATACACATTGCCATCTTTTGCACAAAGGGCTTCTGGAAAAACACGAACAAGTAATAGAGCAAGCCAAGAAAGCAATGACAGCAATAATTAATTGCGGATATCCTGGAGATGCAAATGAGTCAATAGAATTGATAAAAAAGCACAGAGGGTTTGTCTATCTCACTTTGGGACTGCACCCAATAGATATAGTAAAAATGAATGGCCAAGAAATAGACGATTATATAAAATTCGTTCGATTGCATAAAAAAGAGATACTGGCAATAGGTGAGATAGGGTTGGATTATCACTGGTATCCCGAAGAAGAAAAGCAGCCTAAGATCGAAGAAGTGTTTCAGCAAATGATAGATCTTGCAAAAGAATTGAAATTGCCAGTGATTCTGCATACAAGAAAGGCTGAGCAAAGATGCTTTGATATTGCTGTTAAGAAAGAGTTAAAGGATGTAGTATTTCATTGCTATGCCGGTAACCTCACGCTTGCAAAAGAAATCATAAACCAAGGCTATTATATTTCTCTTGGAACTAATTTACTAAAAAGTAAAAACACTGTTAAAATCGCTAAAAAATACCCATTGGAGCAATTGCTTACTGAGACTGACTCCCCGTTTCTTTCCCCTTATCCCGGCCAAGATAATATACCCCAAAATGTTAAGTTTATCCTTGGGGAAATGAGCAAGTTGCGCCAAATTCCTGAAGGGGAAATTGACAAAGTCATTGAAGGAAACTGTAAAAGATTATTCAATATCTAATCACCGGTTTATTAAAACCGAGGAGAAATAACGCCTTAAATGACTATTTTTTAGGTAACTGGTTACTTGGGAACTTGAATCTTTTATTATTGGCTTCCCTTGTTCTAATGTAAGATAAAGATCATATATATCTAATCCAAAAAAAGTGGCAAATTCTTGAGGTTTTTCAACTCTAAATTCATTTCTTTCTAATAAACTTCTTACACCATCTCTTAAAGAATCACAATCTACATATGACCCTCCCAATTTTACCAATACTTCGTCTAACTCTGCAAGATAAAATCCATCCCATGAATTACGTAAACCTATCACAATCATGAAATTTTAAATGATAACTGTAGTTTCCCAGAATTATTTCCTATCTTTGAACTCAATAATTCAATGGCA
>CAYZVE010000029.1:0-10771 GCA_964481805.1 uncultured archaeon
TATGCACCCGGCTGCAGACCGGGAGAAGTGAGTTCGACCCTCGCACTCAGCTTTTGGTGATTTTATTCAAATAAAATTTTTCAACACAATGGGAAGAAAAAAACAGGTTTTTAAACCAATTAGTCCTGGGCAAGTTAATCTTTACGCTTGTGGCCCTACGACGTATTCATATGCACATATAGGTCATTTTCGGGCTTACATTTTTGTGGATACTCTTGTTAGAATGTTGAGATATAACGGGTTGAAAGTCAAGCACGTCATGAATATAACTGATGTCGGTCACTTGACTTCAGATGCAGATACAGGAGAAGACAAGATGGAAAAAGCAGCTGAGGAAGAAAAAAAGACCGCATGGGAAATTGCAGAATTTTATACAAAAGATTTCTTTAATGTGATGGAAAAACTTAATGTCAGAAGACCGGATATCGTCTGTAAAGCAACAGATCACATCCAAGATATGATTGCCCTTGTTAAAAAAATCGAAAAAAATGGATATACTTACAAAACATCTGACGGAATATATTTTGACACGTCTAAACTATCTGATTATGGTAAACTTGCTGGATTAAATATAAAAGAACTAAAAGAGGGAGCAAGAATAGAAAAAAACCCTGAAAAAAAGAATCCAACTGATTTTGCACTCTGGAAGTTTGCTAAAGAAGATGAGAAACGCCAAATGAAATGGAATTCACCTTGGGGCCAGCATTCATTTCCTGGCTGGCACATTGAATGTACTGCAATGTCTATGAAATATCTTGGAGAAGTTTATGACATTCATACGGGTGGAATAGACCACATCCCAGTTCATCATACAAATGAGATAGCACAAGCAGAAGCAGCAACAGGAAAAGAATTTGTGCATTATTGGCTGCACAATGAATTTGTCACCATCAATGGAGAAAAAATGAGCAAATCTAAAGGCAATATATTCAAAATGAGTGATATTGAAGAGAAAGGTTTTGACCCATTATCATTTAGATACTTGTTTTTAACTGCTCACTATAGGTCAAAAATCAATTTTACTTGGGAAAGCCTAGAAGCAGCAGAAAAAACCCTAAACACCTTGAGAGAACACATAAGATTGCTGCAAGAAAATGATATAGGAAAGACTAATAAAAAGAAGCTGGAAGAGTATAAAATAAAATTTTTGGAATTTATTAATGATGATTTGAAGACAACAGAGGCTTTATCGCTGACATGGAAATTGATTAGAGACGAAAAAGAAATCAGCAATAAAGATAAGTTAGAATTAATTTTAGAATTTGATAAAGTGCTAGGGCTAAAATTAGATAAAGTAAATTCTGAAGAAAAGATTCCAGAAAATATTCAAAAATTAATCGGCGAAAGGGAAGATGCAAGAAAAAATAAAGATTATAAAAAGTCGGATGAAATTAGGGATAAAATAAGAAAAATGGGCTTTGAATTGCAGGATGTAAAAGATGGAATTAAAGTAAGAAAAATTTAACCAATAATAAAATATTTCAATGCATCAGAAATGCTTTCAACTTCTAAAACATCTATTCCAATTTCTTCTTGTATATCTACTTTTCTTGAAAAAGTTTCGGTTTTACAAAAGGTTGTAATGCCATCATTTTCACATGTTTTGTTGGTTTCAATTTCTGACTGAATTTTTTGGCCTAAAGGGACAAGAAACAGTTCCAATTGATTTTGCTTTGCAACTTTAGCCTTTTCTAAAACACCAGAAACTTTGCCTATTTTTCCATTTTCTTTTAGATATCCTGTTATTATGACTGATTGGTTTATAGTCTTATTTTCCAGAGCTATTATTGTTGCTATAGCTATTGCTGGTCCCGCAGATGGTCCTTCTATAGTAGAAGCATTTGCGTTAAAAGAATAAATTATATCATAATCTAACGGATCGGTATTTGTTATTTTTTCTGCAATAGACCTTGCGACCAAAATCGATTTTTGTGTGTCTTCAAAAAAGGAAATGTTATCAATCTCCAGCAATGTTCTTCCTTCACCTTCATGAACTTCAACTGTCAACCAAGCCATTATTCCTTGGCCTTCTTCTTCTACGGCTGGCAATAATATCTTGGCCTTGCTAAGAAATTTTTCGTTATTTGATTCCAGCCCTATGGTCTTTTCTTCTATAATTTCTGCTTCATTTTCAAGCCTAGCGAGAGGAATGCCAAAATAAAATATACAGGCTAATAAAATTACAAGCAAAAAGCCAAGTATTATTTCTTTTTTCATATAATCACTAAATACAGGGAACATGCCCAAGGTGAGGACAAATTTACAAACAGGTTGAATCGAGTTTTTTTCTCCATCCCGAGAACTCGCAAGCATCGAAATGTAAGTTTTATAGCTGCTCGGTTCCCCGCCTGACTCGTTCAACAAACAAACGACCCTGGGAGACGAGACTTCTCAGTCAAAAACCCGAGCCTGAGTGTATCATTGAACTGCCCTTGAACTATGATTCCACCTTGAACCGGATTTGCGGCAACAGGAGACCGGTAGCCTCCCAATCAGAGATTCCCTGCAATTAGATAATATCGTAATTAATCTTAAATAAGTTGATGTTTAAGCCTGAAAAATAGAAATCAAAATTCCTCCCAATTTCCAAAAATAGAGTATATTTATTCCAAAAGTTATTAGATTTGCAAGCAATTCTTCCCCAAACTCAGATTTTATAGCCCCATTAACTAATGTGATTAAAAAACCGTAAATGAATGATAAAAATATACCCTCAATTAAAAATTGTAAGTTAAGAGGAATGGAGATTAAATTGACGATCATATTAATGATGATGTAAACGAAAACACTTGACTTAAAATTTCCAGAAAATATCCCAGGCATGAAGCCAGATAAAATAACAAACAAAAATGTATAGCCAAAACCCAAGGTAGATGTAATTATTATGCTCAAAAAAAATACGGGGGTAAAATCTATGGGTATTCTAAGAAAATAGTTCAAAAAAACAATTATTCCTGTTAGCAATGTTAAGCCTAAAAAAACCATTATATTGGTAATTTTTTTAATGAGCAAAAATATTAGCAAAATCGTAACAGCAAACAATAATAAATATTTTATATCTGACTTTTCTAGCTTCATTAGTAATAATATGAATTTTAATTCTAAAAACAAATGTTAATTATGCATTTAGAAAAATTTTTCAACCCAAAATCTGTAGCTGTAATAGGAGCGTCCCATGATGAGGGAAAGATAGGTTATGTGGTTTTCACTAATTTCCTCAGCGGGTTGTTTGAAGGAAAATTTTATCCAATAAACAAAAATACAGAACCCATTCTCGGGCAAAAGGTTTATGATTCCATTTTAAATGTTCCAGGAAGTGTTGACCTAGCTGTAATAGTTGTGCCTGGGAAATTTGTTCAAAATGTATTATCAGAATGCGTTAAAAAAGGAGTTGAATCTGTTATTTTGGTTAGCAGTGGGTTCTCAGAAATGGGTGAAGATGGGAAAAAACTAGAGGATGAATTGAAAAAAATCATTCGAACCACGAAAACTAGAGTAATTGGCCCTAATTGCCTAGGAGTATATGATTCATCTTCCTATATAGATACATTGTTTCTTTCGAGAAAAAGATGCGGCAGGCCAAAACAGGGTAATATTTCATTTATCTCCCAATCTGGGGCAGTAGGTTCAACAATCCTTGATTGGCTTTCAGAAGAAGATGTTGGTATAAGCAAATTTGTTTCTTATGGAAATGGGATGGATGTTGATGAATGCGATTTGATTGAATATTTGGGGGATGACACTGAAACAAAAGTAATTACGGCTTATATTGAAGGGCTAAAAGGAGATGGAAAAAAATTCATGGAAGTTTGTAAAAGAGTATCTAGAAAAAAACCAATAATCATTCTAAAAGCTGGAAAAACAAAAAAAGGAACAGAAGCTGTTTCATCTCATACAGGGTCACTTGCAGGTTCAGGCAGAATTTATTCCGCAGCATTCAAACAATCTGGAGTAATTGAAGCAGAAACATGGCAGGAATTATTTGATTTTGCAAGAGCTTTCTCCACCCAGCCTATTCCAGAAGGAGATAAAGTTGTAATAGTAACAGATGGTGGTGGGTTTGGGGTACTGGCAACAGACGAAGCAGAACGGTCTGAATTAAACTTACCTGAGCCATCTGAAAAATTAAAGAAAAAAATAAAACATGTCATGCCACCTTATGCTATTTTACATAACCCGATTGATTTAACAGGTGATGCTGATGCTGAACGTTATCAGGTGACAATAGAAGAATGCCTAAAATCAGGAGAATATGATGGCGTGATTGCTATAACATTGTTCCAAGTTCCTAGGTTAGAAGAAAGTGTTGTTGACGATTTAATCAAATTAAAAAAATATAAAAAACCTATTATTTCATGTGCTGCTGGCGGTGAATATTCTAATAAATTAAGCAGAAAATTAACTCAAAATGGAATTCCTGTTTATTCTACTCCAGAAAGAGCTGTTAAAGCTATGAAAGCTCTGGCTAGATACATGAAAAAATAAAGTATTTTTATTTTGAAATTCATAATATAATATGCAAAGGAAATTCATTTTTGTTTGTGGTGGGGTCCTTTCTGGCCTTGGAAAAGGAATAACTGCCGCTTCAATAGGGCTCCTTCTTAAAAGCAAAGGCTTCAAAGTGACTGCAATAAAAATCGATCCTTATCTTAGCGTAGATGCTGGGACTATGAGGCCTGCTGAGCATGGTGAAGTTTTCGTGACAGATGACGGCGGTGAAATCGACCAAGATTTAGGGAATTATGAAAGGTTTCTTGATGTTTCATTGACAAAAAATCATAATATTACTGCAGGCAAGGTTTATCAAAATGTTATCAACAATGAAAGAAGTTTTAAATATCAAGGAAGAGATGCAGAAATATTTCCAGATGTTATTAATGAAATAAAAAGACTGATAATCAGCCCAACAGAAGGTTATGAATTTGTTATTGTTGAGATAGGCGGGACCAGTGGGGATGTTGAAAATCTTATTTTTCTTCATGCCGCAAGGGAACTAAGCAGGGAATACCCTTCAATTTATGTAATGGTAACTTATCTTCCCTTTCTCAGAAATGTAGGGGAATTAAAAACAAAACCAACTCAGCATGCTGTAGCAAGATTGAGAGAAGTTGGTATATTTCCAGACATAATAATAACAAGAAGCGAAATTCCAATTGACAAGCCAAGAATAGAAACTATTTCAAAAAGATGCTTTATACCACAAGATTTTATAATAGACAATTCTGATGTCGATAATATCTATAAAATCCCTCTTTTATTAGAAGAAAGAGGGCTGACAAAAAAAATATTCGAAAAATTCAAAATCAAAGCAAGAGAGAAGGATCTTAAAGAATGGAAAAAATTTGTTGATGGGATGGAAAATTCCGAAAAGAAGATAAAAGTCGGTCTTGTAGGCAAATATATCACTCATGGGTCCCAGAAACACAAAGATGTTTATATATCTGTATTAGAAGCTGTTAAACATGCTTCTTCGAAGAATAAAATTCAAACTGAAATTATACCAATAGACTCTTCAGAAATAGAAGAAAATGGGATTAAAATTCTAGAAGGCTTGAATGGGATTATAATTCCGCAAGGCTGGGGAAGCAGGGGGACAGAAGGAAAAATTAAAGCAATAGAATTTGTAAGAAAAAATAAAATTCCTTATCTTGGCTTATGCTTTGGCATGCAAATGGCAGTGATAGAATTTGCAAGAAACGTATGCAAATTAAAAGATGCCAATTCATCAGAAGCCAATGAAAAAACAAAATATCCTGTCATTCATATAATGCCTGAGCAAGAAAAATATCTGAAAAAAAACCAATATGGGGGAACAATAAGATTGGGAGCTTGGCCATGCAAACTCAATCCAGAAAGTAAAATTTATCAAATTTACAAAAACAGCAAAAATGTGATGGATAAGAATAATATAGTCTTTGAGAGGCATAGGCATAGATATGAATTTAACAACGATTTCAAAGAAGTTATGGAAAAAAATGGGTTAGTGATCGGAGGAGCATCACCTGATGGGAAATTAGTTGAATCAATAGAACTGCCAGAAAAAATGCATCCTTTTTTTATTGGCACACAATTTCATCCAGAATATAAATCTACACCTTTAAACCCACATCCAATATTTGTAGAATTTATTAAAAAATGCTCAAAAAATTAGCAATCAATTGTTTCAATTTTTTCTTCATTTACAGGTTCTTTTTTACAAGTATCAAGATCCCAGCAACAAACAATGTCTTTTCCTTCATCCAAATAATAATAATTGGAGACCGCCCCGCATTTGATCTTTGCAGACTGGCATGCAATATATTCTAAATCATCACTAAGATTAGCATAATTGCTTTTTAGCTTATCATAACTGGTCTTTAATTTATTGTGTTCATCATTAACCATATTTAAATCTGAAGATATTCCCAATTTTTCATCATTGCACGATTGAAGATCTGCTTGTGATGCCTGATAATTAAGTGCCATTTTTGTTAAATCTGACTGTATAGTTTCAACATTGGTTAAACATGTTGATAATTGATCATTTATATTGATTAACTCACTTTGGCATTCAGTATTTTGTTTTTGACATTCATCGTTTTGCTTTTGCAGAACCATATTATTTGCTTCAAGGTTATTTATTTTGCCAGTTTTTGAGACATAAGTTGTGACACTTCCAACAGTCAAAAGAAGAGCAAGCGCTAAGACAGTAATACTAATCTTATTGAATTTAGCTTTTTCGGTATTGAATTCTTTAGGATTTAAGCTCTTGAATTTCTCTTGAATCTTTTGTTTTATCTTATTGAATTTCTCCTTAAAATTAAAGCGGGTTTTTTCTCCATCATATGGTTCATACATTTTATCTAATTGATTTTAGGAATCTAGTTATAAATAAATTACTTAAAAATCCTAGAAAACTCATTTTCGAAATCCTTGAGACTGACTTGTATTCTCTTTGCTGCATCTTTCAAAGCTTTTTCAGGTTTTTCTTTTCCTTTCATTTTCAAGAACAATTTAGGTTGATCCATATATGGGTGATTCTTTATTGCAGCAGCCTCGTTAATGGTTTTATCGTTCCAGAGCTCTTCCCTAATTAAATTGGCAAAACTCTTACTTTCCCCCTCTAGTTCCAGCATTAAAATTCCTTCTTCATCTTTGATTTTTTTAACTTCCATATACTTCACCAAACTCTAAAATATCTTGACCTTTAAGCTTTTAAATACATGAGCTCAAATATAAACAGTGCCAACATGAAAAAGTATCTTTTATTAGGGTTTTTAACTGTTCTTTTGAGTTTTAGCGTTGTTTTGGCTGAAGATTACAAAAGTTTTGGTGAGATAAAATTGAATGTAGGTGAGAATGTTACAGTTGATGGCAATAGCATCTCTCTTGAAAATGTAGGGAGCTATGGTTCTGTTAGAGTTTATGTTGACAACTTTCTTTGTTTAATTGAAGGAGGATCGGGAACTTGTAATGACTTAGGAATAAGTGTTGTTGAATATCATTATGATGATTATCTTGTTAATAGATGGGCTAAATTAAACTTTGGGACACTTGATGTTACTACAACGACTACCATCCCAGGATCAACAACCACAACAACAATAATTCAAAATTATAATCCAAAAGTTCTGTACATAACATTAAATCCTGTAGAGGGAGACAAGAACTTGGCTGAAGAATTTTATAGTTGGTCCTGGCGGGGTGAATATGAAGGGAAAAGTGTTGAGGAAGTGGAAGATTATATTGCACTTGAGACAATTAATGTATTTAAGAGATTATCTGCAGGTACAATAAATTATGAAGTGGTAAAAAAGATCCACATAACAGAATTTCCAACTTATACAAATGGATTTGAATATAATTTTGAAAAATATCGTAATTGTGCAATTGGAGACCCAGATGGAGTATGTGAAAGTCAGAAATTTAAGTTTGACACTGTTAAATGGGTTAGGGATAATAAAATCTGTGAGATAGCAGACGAGAATGATGTTGATGAGATATGGGTGATAACCTCTCCATTTATTACAACATGGGAAAGTTTCATGATAGGTCCAAGTGATAGTTTTGATATTAATGGTGCTGCTTATAATATTCCTGAATGCAAAAAACATTATGCAGTAATTGGCCCAAATTATTTTGCTCCTAGCCCATTTTTACATCCTTATGGTCATAGAATAGAAGCGACAATGAACTACTTAACTCAGGATTGGAAAAGAAATGATTATCAAAGATATTGGGAAGACTTTTCTGCTGAAAGTCGTTACTCAGAACCTTATGGTCAAGATAGATCTTATGAAAAAATAAACTGTGGAAATGCGGATTTCCCACATAACGCATTAAGACATTATGATTATGTTAATCAGGATTATAAATATTCTAGTTGTGTTGACTGAAAAAACTTCCCTAATTTTAAAGGTGAAACAGAATATATAAATTGTGAATCATGGAGTTGTGATGATAATGGTTGGCAGGAATATTGGTTTTCAAATCTCCCCAGAAGTGATGGTGAAATTGAGCTTGAAACAGAATCAGGTCTTAAATTCACTTTTAAGAAGAATTGGTGGTATTATATACTTTATCCAGAAAATTCAATTAAATTTAGAAAATCTTTAATTTCAACTTCTACAACAACAACTTCAACAACTAAAACATCCTCAACCACAACAATTGTTTATCAACCTGCATGTGAAAATGGCTGCTTGTTCAATGAAAAATGTATACCATTCGGAACTAGAGTTAAGTTAGATAACGCTCCCTCATATTGTGACATTGATAGAACAATAAAACCACAGGAAGAAATGGAAGAGTTTTGTATGAATGATTATGAATGCAAAAGCAATGATTGTTCTGATAGTAAGTGTGTAAGTACTTATAACCTGCTTCAGAGAATACTAGATTTCCTTAAGAATATTTTTGGTTTTAGAATTCAAAACAGCAAATCTTTAAATGCAATAGGTCTTATAAGAAATAAAATAGGAGATCAAGAGGATTATTCTATATACAATTTTACGGTGATATATGGAAAAATAAATAGTACACATTATTGGTATAACGAAAAACTACAAGAAGAATCATATATCACATTAAGTTTACCTCGAGGGAAATTAATAGAACCTGTAGTTACAGACAAACAATTTTTGTATGGCGACCCACTTTATGAGATTATCACAGAAAGTGAACAAAATCATTTATTTGGAGAAAATTATTATGGAGAAAATGTTAATAAAATAAAAGTTGTGAATGAATTTCCGTCATTTTATAGACCAGAATTTGATTATGATACAACAACGATACCTTGGATAAAATATGAAAAAATAGATTGGCAAATAAAACCCCTGCATCTCATTAATTCATTTAAATTTAAAGATTTTTCGAATCAAATAAAAGATACATACAATGTCAAAATTTCTGATGATGATTATATATATATTGACTCTATCGGGAAATTGAAACCAACTATAAAAGGTAATGGGATAATTAATGTTTCCATTCCGATATTTTATTCTGGAAATATTCACCCAACTTATACAAAAATAATAAAAGGGGATAAATCTTTAATACAAAATTACCCGGAAGGTACTACAATAAATTATATAAATGATTGGTTAAGATCCGAATCATTAAGAATTTTAAATAGAGATATGGTTATATTAATTTTACATTTTTTGGTCCATTTAAAATAGAAGATATTGATGAAAGTAAAATATATAGTTGTCAATATGTAAAAGATTACATTCACAATAATATAAATGAAAAAGAACCTCTAAGTCAAAACATAATTGCCCCTATATTTATTCTTAGTTCATCTTTCACATCATTTGCCTGTCGGACAGATAAAATGATAGTTATAAACTATCCAAATATCGATTATAATTGCTTTGAAGCACTTAATACCGAAGAATTCGAATTCAAAAATTGGCGGGATGCTTCTTGTCCAGCAAGTCTTAAAAATGATTTAAATATTATCCATACAATAGCCCACGAATTAATGCATGATTTTGGTGGAAATGATAAATATAGTGGTTTTGCATGTGCCTACTTAACAGAAAATCCAGAAGAAACCACAGATATAATGTGTGGTGCTGTCAGAGTTGGTGAAAATGTTTGGATGAGAGAGCTTAATTTTTCAAAAATATTAGTAGCGGATCTTACACAAAAGGAAATTGGTTGGGCTGATTTGGATAATGATGATATACTTGAAGTAGAAGATCCGTGTCCTTTTGATGAATACAATGATTGTTAAAGGGTTAGCATATCATTCTAAAAAACGAGTCATTAAAATTTATCCTCAAAAAACAAGGTGTCGGTATAGAATTAGACCATAGGTTATGAATGAAACCGTTCCATTCCCATTGGGATGAATGTCCCATTACCTCTTCTAATAATATAAAAACTGCCTTTCCTAATAACCCCCTAATACATAAGTAGTTTTACCCAAAATATGAATGTGGGGCACTAATAATCCACATATAACCCTAAAGAATTCCCAGGAACGTCTCGGGTTTTTTAATGTCCCAATTTTATTATCCTGTTAATCTTTTACAATGACAACGTACGCTCTCTTACCTCTGTAATTCTTTGGAGCATCTATTTTAGCCGAATTCCCGAAGGGTGTCACTATTTTTTCATAGAAAACTTCTACGTTATCTTTTAGTTCAATTTTATTTTTGTCAACATTGATTTTTCTCATTTTATATATATCCATGGATATCCTTAAATAATTATCTTCCCAAATTCTTGCTTAACTTTTATTTATTCAAAAAAAAATAATATATTTATGAAAAAAACA
>CAYZVE010000030.1:0-10164 GCA_964481805.1 uncultured archaeon
AATCCTACACTAGTCTAATTCAAACGGATTATGGCTTGAATCTAGGCTGGGTGCCTCTAAAATTTCAATCCTACACTAGTCTAATTCAAACCTAGACCAACTGCAATCTAACGCAAGACCGATTGCTAAATTTCAATCCTACACTAGTCTAATTCAAACCAAGCGGGTCAAAAGACTGGAAATGTTATCTATCAAGATTTCAATCCTACACTAGTCTAATTCAAACCATTACAAATCAACAATTATTCGGCTCTGCCTCAGGATTTCAATCCTACACTAGTCTAATTCAAACTCATCCTTTTGATTTTTCCAAACCTTTGAATAAACAAATTTCAATCCTACACTAGTCTAATTCAAACAACCAACGAAAGGATGGCATAAGATAGATGTTTATAATTTCAATCCTACACTAGTCTAATTCAAACCATTTTAGCCCCTAAAATAAAATTCTCAATGCTTGAATTTCAATCCTACACTAGTCTAATTCAAACGCTGCACCATATGGTGCCAACTCGCTAACTACTGAATTTCAATCCTACACTAGTCTAATTCAAACTTTCATTCTTAGCTGATGAAGCGCATTCATTCTTTCATTTCAATCCTACACTAGTCTAATTCAAACCAGCCTAAAAAACAACCTAAAAACTACTAAAATTAGGCTTCATAAGAATATTATGTAACGAATCAATAAAAAGGTGATTCATTTATAAAGATCCACGACTAGATCTCAAACAATAGAAGAAGTGTCTACTTTTTGGATGCCAACGATTGTCCTGTTAATAAATTTTTCTGTCTGCATGCTGTAAATAATCACAGAATCGCTCTCCAAATTTATTATTTCCTTGATCCCGAATTCAACCTGCTTCATCTCGCTTTCAGTTAAATCCCCCTCAAATACTGAATTTTGAACCCAATTCAAGTACTGCCTTAGAAACTGGCAGATCTTGCCGACCCTTTCAACAGAAACATCATAAACAATTATAACAAACATTACCACCACATCCTAAAAGCAGTGTATTTTTCCATATCAAGAAGGTGTTTGATGAGCTTATAGCACTCCAGCCTTATAAGCCTCTGAAAAGAAACATTCCTTCCGAGGGTTCTATGTTTTATGGTTGTTTTTAATTTTTCATCATAACTTTCCAAAAAAAGCCTCCTTCCAGCATCGTTTAAGAGGCAAGAATTCAACTCTTTTACAAAATGCTCCTCGCCTATTATCTTTTTGTTTATGAGCTTGAAAATGACCCTGTCCGCAATCAGAGGCTTGAAGATTTCACTCAAGTCCAAAGCCAATGAGAACCTCCTTTCAGAGGGTTCATGCAAATAAGATATAGTCGGATTTAACTGGGTGTTATAGATTTCCGTAAGCACAGTGGAATAGAGCAATGAATTGCCGAAGCTTATCAGGCAGTTGATCATATTATTCGGCGGCCTTTTAACTCTTTTTGAGAACTGGAATTTTTCAGGCAGCACTTCATTAAAGCCTTCATAATAAGCGCCCCAGATCGCGCCTTCTACGCTTAAGATTTGATTTATGTCCTTGGTATTTTCCAAGCCTGCTAATGAAGCTTTGATTTTCTCTATTTTGTCCGATAAATTTTTTCCTGAGTTTTCGTAATACTGGAGATTCTTCAATATATTGTCAGCACAGCCTTTGACAAATTCCCTTGCGAGTATCAGCCTTTTTTTGTTATTTGTGTAGTTTTCCACCTGTTTGACTAGCAGGTTCCCTGACAAAAGAGATTCTCTTGGATAGAAGCTGCCTTCATAATAGCCATAGTAGTTAAAAAAATGGATAGGAATTCCGTTCTTGGCAAGATAGGAGACTACACCCGAAGTAAAAGATATCCTGCCATGGGCAAAGATTGAATATATCTTATTTATGGGAAGTATTCTTTTTTCCAGACCACCTTTTTCGTCTTTTCTGATGAAGTAGATTGTATTTTGCTTTCTTTTGAGAACGCCATTTTTGGTGATGTAATAGTTCACCTTTGTCATAAAGTAAAAGCGTTACGGAAGTATTTAAGTTATGACCAGCAGAATTCAAAATAGCTGCATTTTCTGCAATACCTTTTTTTCTCTGGTTTTGGTGGCTTCTCTAGTGACATTATTTTTGGTATTTCTTCTATTATTTTTACTATTTCTTTTTCCTTGTCTTCTGTCAGCTTGACCTCTGCTATTTGCCTTTGGAGAGGGTAATTTATTATTCCTTCACTTTCTATGCCTTTTTGCTTAAGGTAGTATATGTAGTAGAGGAGCTGGTATTCATGTGCTTTTTCCATTTTTTTTGATTTTTTTATGTCGTGGAGGATGATTTTATTGCCTTTTTTGATGAAGTCTATGCCTATTTTTGAATCAATTAAAACTTCTTTCTTTTGCTTGCTATAGCTTGTTTCGTGGAGGAGTTTTCCTAGTGAGACTAGGTCTGATGAGTGTTCCATTTGCAGGAAGTGGGAGAAGTACCAAAGTTTTGTAGGGCAGATTATGTAGTAGTTGATTTGGGTTCCTGTAAATTTGAGTTCTTTTGTGAGTTGATCTTGCATAATTGTCAGCTTATATTATGGAAATGGGGAGGAAAAGGTTTTATTATTTCTGTTTCTGAATGCTTGATTTATAACCCATTTATATAACTGGGATTATAGGTCTATAAAAGTGAGGTGGATAAGCGACAGACTAAAGAATACCATGCAAAGTAGCATTATCTATATGAAATCCAATATCTAATTTATACCAATGATCTAAGTCTCTTTTTGGAATATATTTTAGCTCGTTTATACCATTCATTATGGGCAAACAATTTATAGATTCAAATTTTTTAGCATCTATTGAGAGACTGTATTGGTTTATACCCTTCTTTAATTTCAAGAGTTTTTTCCTTTTTTCAAATCTATCCTTTTCTTCCAATATAGATTCAATATTTTCTCTAATGCTCTTTGCCCGTTCATTAATCTCAACAAAGAGGGATACAGAATTCGGACGTTCCTCAATCAAATTAAATTCAACGATGTCGCCAAAATTTAGTTGTTTCAAATGAGATAAAATTTGCTCAGATTCCTGCTTTTGTTTTCTTTCAGTTACTAATTTATAGTATTTCTCTTCCGCATCAAGAATAAACTCACTTTCAGATACGGTTTGATTATATTTTTGAAGCACTTCGCGCGTGGCACCGATAAGTACCGAATCGTAAATATATGAGTAATATGCTTTGCCAGTTTTATCATTTTTTAACAAAACAACGTTCACTGTACCCGCTCTTTTATTGTTCCTGTTGCATCGCCCTGCACTCTGAATTATAGAATCCAATGGAGCCATATCCCTGTAAAGAATGTCAACGCTGATATCGACTCCCGCTTCTACCATTTGCGTAGTTATAATAATTTTTCTCTTATTATCATCTTTAATTCTATTAATTCTGTTTAATCGGAATTCAGGTAGGATGTGGGTTGATAGATTAATTAGTTCCACATCTGGGAGAACACAAATTCCGTCTTTATCGAGAAGGTCTTTTTTATCGTTATCATTTACGCCATAACGGATTAGCACCTTATCTCTTATATATCCATACAGATATTTACATGAATCGATTGTGTTCAATACAATCATAACATCTTTATCTTTTTTGTCTGCAATCTCATCAAAAACTTCTTTTGAGAAAGTATCAAAACTTTTCTCAACAAGATTAGATTTAAGTTCGAACCGGTTAAACAATTTGAAGTACCTATCTTTGTTTTCTACCAGACTCTTTATCTCTTTGTCTTTTTCAAAAATAAGTGGCTCTGTCGCTGTCATTAATATAATCCAGCAGTTAAATTTGTTACTCAAGTAGTTTAACGCACCATTAATCAAAAGCCAATATTCTGTAGGGATGGATTGTATTTCATCTAAAAGCACTATAGAATTAACAATATTGTGAAATTTTCTTGCAGCGCGATTTCTATTTGTGATTAAGCTATGGAAAAATTGTACGAATGTTGTAATTATAACCTCGGAATGCCAGCCTTCAGTTAACAACAAAGATTTATTGATGTCTTCCACAGGTCTTAACTCATTATCTCTTTCTTCTGTATAATTAATTTCCGCTAAATGGTGATGTTTTAAGCATAGATTTGACGGCACCTCCCGATAACCGCAGGTAGTCCTGAATACATCTTCCGTAACTTCATTATTTTGGTCGATTATACTCAGAAATGGCAAAGAATAGATAATTCGTGGGGTAAATCCATACGTCTCCTTTACTTTTTCTCTAAGATTTAATGCAAAAGACAAACCTGTTAATGTCTTACCGATTCCAGTTGGCAGATTTATGGATAATATCCTTTCATTTTTCATATCGATATCATTGATGTGGCTGTTAACTTCATTATACGCTTCTTCACGAACTTTATTTATGTAACTGTCATTCTCAAGAAATTTTATCTTCTTATAACTCGATACAATGTCTTTTGGAATATCGATTCTAGGGGGAACTGATGTTTTTGAAGCACTTAACTTGTCAGCGTCTAAAAGAACAGAATAAAAAAACAAAATCTCAAAGTAATATTTTAGATCCTCTGCTCTGGAAATTTTTATGGCATCTAGTTTTATCTCTTTAAGAAAAGAATTTAGCTTATTGGAATTTTTAAAAATTTCAATGAATTCTTTAATTTCAAAACCGTCTAGAAGATCGCCATACATCATAGTTATTTCGTTTAAAGCATTTTTGATTATGTCCGACATCTGCCCTTCAATAGTTTCTTTTTCGCTTAAATCTTCTAGCTCAGAAATCTCTCCGTTTAAGTCGCCCACATTCTTAATATTTCCATGATGTTTTTTTACAACGATCCAAGATGTTATTGGAAGGTATCGAAACTCGTTTAATTGACTGCTTTTTTTAAGATGCCTTTTAATCAAATAATAGCAAAACAAAGAAGATAAAAATCCGTGGTTGGCGTATTTTGTTCTTTTATTATCATTGATTAAAATTTCCTGAAAAAACGTAGTTGCTTTTCCAAAATCGTGGGCAACACCAATCAAATATGATATTTCTGAAGAAATCGCTTTGTTCTCTATGCACTTGGAACATACCATATCTTTTGACAGTTTCGCGACACTTTCCAGATGGTCTTTGAGAAGTATATCTGGATGCGATTTTAATTTAAATAAATACGACATTATCATCACCAATTTTGTAATATGTCGTATCGCGCACTTTTATTGGTTTGGCGTTTGCTTCGAAAAACACATCTCCATACTCTTGAACAACCCTATTAGTATCCATAAATATTGGAATTCTCTCTACAATATATCTCTTCCCTTTCTCTATAATGAGTCTCGATTTATCCTTCCTTACTATCGTATGAATAATTTCTTCATTTTTGGAATATTGTATATTCGCATCAAATTCACCAATAAAACTAAAATTTGCAATCATCCCAGCTATTCCTAGATAAGGCGTATAGAAGCTTTTATGTTGTTGTAAAAACTCTTTTAGATTTGAGTATGCTTCCTTATCTTTTAACCAAATATAAATTCTATATTTCGGCTCTTTAACGAATTCAAACGGCGTCGGGCTTCGAGGAGTATTCTTAATATCCCAAAGATAAAATCCGTCATCGGTTTTTATCAAGTTAATGTTTATTCGTCTCTTTTTAATCGGATTCAATAAGCGTATAGCTAACTTGGCGTTTTCAGAAGAAAAAAGCAAGTAATAAGAATCTCTTGCTTTACCTAGAATGGTAGCTACAATTCCTGATAGCGCAGTTCCTGTAGGGATGGAGTAACTCAAAGGGGATGTTGTGGTCTCAATCTTCTTAAAATGCGCATAATCTCCCCAGATATCAAAAACTAATACTTTATCTATTTGTTGCATGGCCACCATCAATCGCAATCTATTTTTCTTTTTGTTTCGGTATCTCCAAATTCAATCGTTCAACTGGAATCTTATCTATTTTCAATGCTTCCTCTATTTTACTGCCTCTTACCTCTGCACCATTAAAGAACAGAACATCGCTGTTTACTTCATATTCAATTTTTTCAATTTTTTCTTTGTTTTCTTTAAGGGTGTTCACTAGCTCGGTGATATCGAGTTTTAACTCTGAAATATCTCTTATGTCTTTTCTATCTTTATCCTTGCCTATATTTATTTTCTTCTCTAAATCGCCGATGTGGTAATTTTTATCTTTGTAAATCACTCTGAGAAGGAATCTTGGTATCTGTCCTATTTTTGATCTTGTTATAAGGTTTTTAGTACCGTTCCATACACCATCCAAAAGCAAACTTACGTCTTTTTCTGTAAGACCTGTTGTTTTTGAAGCATTTTCATTGATAATTCCATAGAAACATATCAATGAATAGGCGAGAACCTGTGTTTCGATAAATGTTCCTGCCTTTTTCTCTTCACCTGACGGCATTACACTGGTGCCTTTTATTGTTCTCGGCTCAACTTTATGTAAAGATCTACCGAATCTGAATTGAACCGGACCTATCCATGTCAATGGCATATTCTCAACCGCTATTGTTGCGCCAAATAGTCTTAAGTCAATGTATCTGCCAAGTAGTTGTTCTCCATCTTTTTTTGATTTTATATTAAGTTCTTTAAGTCTTAGCTCGCGTGTTTTTTGAATTCCTTCTTCTGTAATTTCTTTTATAATAAAAATATGTTGATTTCTGAAATTGTGTAGATAATCTCTAACTGTCCTTTTCAACCTTACATCAGTCACGATGTTTATGTCCGTCTCTTCATCTATGCGTGGTTTATTTTCATCCATCGGATCTCCGTTTGGATTTGCATCCTTTATGTCATATAGGAACACTAGTTCCGATCTATTAGATATTGGCTTGCTTTCTGTTTCAGCCATTTTCATTACCTCCGTTTATATTATCCTCTTTTTGTTTTAATATCCCGCCTAAGTTTAGTCCCAATGCGAAATAATAGCTAATTTCATCTTTTGACAAATCCCACCCTTCGTTTTCTGCATCGATAAAATATTGCGATACTAATCTTTCCAGCCAAGAATAACATCCCACTTTATACTCCCTAAGCTTTTCTACAATTTCTGGCAACAATTTTCTTATTTTTATAACGTCGAGTTTCAATCCATGTAATTTTCCTCTAAATGGCGTAGATTTTCTATTCGCATACTGTACATCCAAGAGGAATTTAACCAAAACTCCTTCCAAGAATACTGCTTTTTTGGCGGGTGTATCAAAAGCTACCTCATGACCTCTCAAAAACTTATCTACAGTTTCTAATTTTACTTCTTGTTCTACCATACACATCACCTTTTAATTAGGTTTAGCTTATTTAAAAACGAGATTAACATCAAAGACTTTAAGGTAAGGGTCTTTTCATTCCACGTATCTTCCTTTACATGCTTATTTCTGATTTCCCTCATAAATGCATTCAATAATAGATCTCTATTTATGAGTCTTTGAGCTAAAATATCTCCAATTATGTCAATGAAATATTTGCTATATACACCCGTTTCTTTTGAATTTGGAAAGAAGGTTGCAATAAGGCTACCAATCCTCGTTCCTAGATAATCTATATTTTTTAGGTCGCCGCTTTTCTTTTTACCAACAAGACCGATCTTTTTTAGTGACTCTTCCTTGAAAAGGGGCATATTGTTAACTTCTTTGAGTCTATCATCCAATTTTTTAATCCATGAGGGCGATACATCTTCAACATAACGAACAATGTCAAAATTTCCGCCCTGTTTGGGTTCAATAAATACGAAAATAAGATTTAAACTATCTCCTCGTTCTTTTAGCGGTTCTAGTATATAATCATCTTCGATTAACAGTCCTTCATAATTCTCTTTTTTCTCTTGTCGCTTTATTTCTTTTACAAGTTCTTCATCCATGTCACCCCAAATGAATTTTGGAATGACATAAAACTGAAAGCCATTATAGAATCTCTTTTTTAGAAGATAGTTATCTAAAAATTCTCGCCCAACGGAGAGGTATTTCGCACATTCTTTACATATTGGCAATCTTTTCCATGAATCTTCACGTTTGAATTCGGGAGCAAAGCCCATTTTATCCATGGTATAAAAAGAAAAGGGAAATGCTAATCCAAGAACTTCTGCATTCTTTCTGCAAACGCAACAAGAGCCAGTACCTTTAGATTCACCCCCGCCAAATGATTTTCGATAAGAGAATTTCCTTTCAGATTCCTCTTTCAGAATATTTTCAAAAATTTCAAAATCGCCAAGATATTTCTCTGCATCGTTCTCGATTATTTTAATCGTGATAATAGAATTAGCCTGTTCATCTATTTTTTTACCGTTGTCATCCTTATATGCTCGTAAAGAACTGTATTCCTCTGCAAAATCAATAAAAATCTTTTTGTTATCATTAAATTCTTTTTTCAAAGAAGTAATGAGTGCACCCTTTCCTTCATAAGTATTAAGCCAAAGAAGCAGTCGTTTCTTCATGCTTCCTATAACCGCATCTATATTCGTTTTTTTGTCTTCATCAATGATCTTTTTAATCTTTGAAGTAGGGGTTACATCATATCTCTTATGTTGAGTTGTTTTATACAAGTATTTCCCAGATTTCGCCGAATCATAATCTTCGATATGAATATGCTCGTAAGTTACTTTCAGTCCATTTTTTCTGAAGAGAATGCACACAACTTTTTTAATATTTTTTAATTTTGACTTTTCTGTAAATTGATCAGTATTTGTAGGACAATTCTTTACGGTTTCGTACTCTCCCAACATTTTAATTGCTTCTAACATATTTCACCCTCTTACCCACCATTTCCCAAATTCAACCCACTTCTTATTCCCTGTTCCTTTATTGCCAACCTCAACCATCGCCAGCACCACGCTATCCATCTTCCCGTCAATTTGAGTCTTCATCATAATCCCGTTACGTTAACCGCTTTTGTCTTCATCCACATCCAAAATCTGCACATGCCTTCCCAGAGCAATCGCATCGAATGGAAATTTCAACTTATCCTGAAGCGTGTATAAAACGCCTGTAAATTCTTCCTCTTCGTTATAGCAGCCTACAGTCGCCTCTTCAAGCATCTTCTCGTATTCTTCAACTTCGTTCTCTATTTTTCCTTTCATCAGTATCCTCAATTCAAATGCTTTCAGTTACTTGTGTGTTTACAGACTTCAAAACATTAACAAACCCAAACCCTAGACTGTTCCTTTCACCAAACCCGCAGTCCAAGCCAAACTCCAAAATCTTCCTCTGTTCTTTACTTGCATAGCTGAATATAAATTTCCATATGCTCCCAACAAACTGCCTTTCAAAGCCATCCACGACAACATGATTAACAACAGGACATATGTAGTGATACTGCTCAAACAAAGGAAACTCATCCAACTTCTCACCAAAAAACTCGCTATATTTCTTGAATAAATTTTCCTCAAGTTGCTTGACAAAGGCATTAAAAGCATATTCAGGCCTCCAGTAAAGCCATTTCTTCTCGTTAGCAATTCCATACCTGCCATATCTCTCCTTAGGTATCCGGATAATGATAGGCGTGGATGTTTCAACAGTAAATCCTCTATCAACCAGCTTAGGGCTAATAATCCTTGTATTTTCCAGTTCAAACAACATCTCCCCTATTCCCATGTTTTGACCATTTAACCCATCCAACTTCTCTTTTATCAGCATCACAAATTCCTTGTTGGGGGAGGATATTATCAGATTCTTCTTTTCACCCTCAATAAAATCCTTCCCCTGCTTGTTTTTTGAGAAAATATTCGAGAAGCAGAAGAACTTGTAGCCTATCTTATCATGCAACCCAGAGAATTTTGTATCTTTCAGGAAGTTGTAGATAAAGCCTTGTAGTTTATGGTAATACATCAGATCATATGAGCAATCTTTTGCTGCCACAAGGTCAAGCAACAGCCTCATAACCACAATTTTCTTTTAAAATTATTAATACTATCATTTACACAACAATTCCTTCCCTCAAAGCTTCGCTGACAATTGAAACTTCTTTCTTAAGCTTATCAAACTCTTCTGGAGTATATGGTATAAAATCAACAGGCAAATCCAAATCCCACTTGAGCCACAACCCTTTGAATCTTGAGTGGAAATTTTTCCCTTTGAATTTTCTGCTCACCAATATGATATCGATATCGCTATGCTTTCCAAATTCGCCTCGTGCAAAGCTTCCAAATATAACTATTTTATCAGCTTTGATCTTTTCTTTAAATTTTT
>CAYZVE010000031.1:0-9953 GCA_964481805.1 uncultured archaeon
TATTACATACAAAACCTTTGTTTTCGAAATCATACCAATCGTTATTTTTATTTCCACCTTCAACTTGATGTGCTGCTGTTGCGCTGCCCCAAAGAAAATTATCTGGGAATTTAATAACCTCAGTCTTCATTTCGAATCATCTATTTGTCATCTATCTGAGCCTTCTGTAATTTGCCAGAATAATCTATGTAAACAGTCTTAACCTCAGAAAATTCTTCGACACCATGAATTCCACCTTCTCTCGTGCCATTCCCAGTATCCTTAACCCCACCAAAAGGAAGGTGAACTTCCGACCCGATTGTGCTTGCATTCACATAAGTAAGTCCGGCTTCTATTTTTTCCACAGCTTTGAATGCCTTGTTAACATCTTTCGTGTAGATGGACGATGATAATCCATACTTAACAGAATTCATTACTTCAATGGCTTCACTTAAATTCTTGACTTCAATCACTGAAACTGTTGGCCCGAAGATTTCTTCTTGTGCTATTCGCATGCCAGGCGTAACATCATCAAATATGGTAGGCTGATAAAAAAAACCTTTCCCCCCAATTTTTCTTCCCCCATGAAGAAGTTTAGCTCCCTCATCTATTCCTATCTGCGTATACTTTTCAACCTTTTCCCTTGCTTCATCATTTATCAGAGGACCGATATCTGTTCCTTTATTCAATCCGTCTCCCAAATTAAGTTTCTCTGTTCTCTCAACAAACATTTCCAAAAATTTCTCTTTAACTTTTTCATGCACAATAACTCTTGAAGCTGCTGTGCATCTTTGACCTGTGGTTCCAAATCCTCCCCAAATTACACCATCCAATGCTAATTCCAAATCAGCATCATCCATAATTATGATTCCATTTTTTCCACCTAATTCCAAACCAACTTTTTTCAATCCAGCCTTTTTTGTAATTTCCAAACCAACTTCTCTTGATCCTGTAAATGAAACCATCCTTATTTTAGAGTTAGTTACTATCTCATCACCAACATCTGATCCTGATCCTGTCACAAGATTAACAACACCATCCGGCAAACCAGCTTGTTCAAAAATTTTTACAAATTCTATCGCACAAAGCGGGGTATCTGAAGCAGGCTTAAAAACAACAGTATTACCACAAATCAACGCAGGTAAAATCTTCCATGAAGGAATAGCAACAGGAAAGTTCCATGGGGAAATTAATCCAACCACTCCCACTGGCCGGCGAACAGTCATGCAAAATTTGTCTGGAAGTTCTGAAGGTGTTGTGTGACCGAATAATCTTCTTCCCTCTGCAGCCATATAAGCGGTTATATCTATGGCTTCCTGAACATCACCCAACCCTTCCGGCAGAACTTTTCCCATTTCTTTTGTTACTAATTCCCCCAATCGTTGTTTATTTTCCTTCAGCAATTGGTAAGCTTTGAATAAGATTTCTCCTCTTTTTGGAGCTGGATAGTTAGACCATTTTTCAAACGCATCTTCTGCAGAATCTGTTGCTGATTTAACATCTTCTCTATTTCCTTTTTGGAAAATCCCTAAAGGTTTTTCTGTTGCAGGATTTAAACTATCAAATGTCTTGCCAGAACTGGATTCTACCCATTCACCATTAATTAAAATTTTATGGGTAGACATATAATCTCTAAATTATATTAAACACTCTCGCTAATTAACTTTTTCTTGTCTCTGTTTGCTAATTCAAACTCATGAGTAAACCAAATGCATTTGACAGGACAAACATCTATGCATAAACCGCATCTGATGCATTTGCCAATATTTATTTCATCAATTGGGTGAATAATTTTTTGGTATTCCACTTTATTTGCAATCATTTTCTTTTTCTTCCAAGTAAGCTTGATGCACTCAGAAGGGCAATACATTCTGCACAAACCGCAACCTATACACTTAGATTTATCAAAAGCTATTTTTCCCCTAAATCTTTCTTGAAGCTTGACCTCTTCATAAGGGTATTTTTGAGTTGAAGGTTTTCTAAATAAATTTTCCAGTACTTCTTTTCTTATACTCATCTACCACACCACAAAATATAATCTAATAAATTCAATAACTGACAATATCAAAATAATAATCAGCAAACTAAAAGTCTGATCTGCTTTATATCTAGCTGTAGTTGCTTCATTAAACAATAAAACAAAAAATATCAAAACCGAAAATAAAATAAAGCTCAAAATTTCACTGGGATTAAACAAAAGCCTAGTTAGCAAAATAACAAAAAACAAAAATCTTAATTGTCTTGAAAGGCCTATAAAACCTAGATTTCCCCCACTATATTCCGTTTCAATGCTTCCCATTATTTCAGCTTCAGCTTCAGCCGTATCAAAGGGGGTTATTCTGGTTTCAACCAAAGCAACCACGAACAAGCATAAGCTTGCTATAGGTAATTTAAGAATCAGCCAGCTTTCATTCATTTCACTTAATGTTAAAACATCAGAATAAATGATGAAACTAAAAAGTGAAATAGTCATAATAATCTCATAGCAAATCATCAGCAACATATCCCTCATTGACCCAAAAGCTCCGAAAGGTGAATTGGATACTAACCCTAAAAGAATATATAACGCACTGCTTAGAATGATCATATAAATCAGCATAATGAAATCAAATTCAAACTTGGCTATCCCCAAGACAAATAAAAACAATGAACATGTTGAAATAAAATAGAGGAATGGTATTGTTTTGAATAATATATTTTTGTATCCTTTTGAGTCACTTCTTTTCTTCCCGAACAATTTAATGATATCATAAAACGACTGGGTGATAGGTGGTCCAATTCTGTTTTGCGTCCTTGCAAGCAATTTTCTGAATATACCGTCTACTAACAAAGCTAATGAAATTATCCCTAACAGCTTAATCATGGTGATTACAATATTTATGTAGGAATGCATGCTCATCTAATACCTCTCTTTTTTTATCATTAACAACAATCACTCTTTCCATGCATGAAAAACATGGGTCTATTGAATGAAGTATAACAGGGACATCTCCCACTTCAATATTTTCAAGGAGGGTCGGCAATATGTTTATAACAGCAAAAGTAGGTGTTCTTATTTTAACTCTTTCCAATTTATTTTCTTTGACAGCTGTGAAATAAAAATTTTCCCCCCTCGGTGCTTCAACCTGGGATGTTGCCATACCCTCTTCTATAAAAATTAGATTTGCTTTCGGTATTTCCCCTTCAGGCAAATCTCTCAGCAGTTGCCTGATAATTTTTATCGACTCCAAAACTTCCATGAATCTGACACTCAGCCTCGTGTAGGCGTCACCATGTTCGCCCATTATGGAATCAAAATCCAAATAAGGGTAAGCGTCATATGGATGTTTTTTTCTAATGTCGTTATTAAACCCGGAAGCCCTTGCAGTTGGCCCGACCAAGCAATATCTTTTTGCCTGCTGTTTTTTTATTATGCCGACATTTATTAATCTGTCTTTGGTTACTTTGTCTGTCTTGATTATACCCATGTAACTGTTGAATTGCAACTCAATTATCTTCAATTTTTCCAGGATAAATTTGATGTCTTTTTCATCTATATCATATCTCACAGTTTTTGGTTTGTTTATTGCATGATGAACTCTCCCGCCAGTAACCCTTTCAAAGATTTCCAAAATATGTTCGCGGTCTCTCAGCAGATACTGGAACATTGTATTGAACCCAAACTCATGAAACATAAAACCCATCCAGAGTATATGGGACTGTATCCTTTCAAGTTCTGTCACTAATGTCCTTATGAATTTTACTCTTTTTGGCGGATCATAATCTAACATTTTTTCAATAGTTTGATTAAATCCATTACTGTGACAGAAAGAGCATATACCACAAATCCTCTGTGCAATATATAAAGCTTGCTCTATCCTTTTTCCTTCTAATAGATGCTCAACCCCTTTATGAATATATCCCAATTGAAGTTTAGCCTCTCGGATGATATCTCCATCTAAACTTAATTTAATGCAGGTTGGCTCTTTCATTGAAGGATTGATAGGACCTATTGGAAGTGAAAAATCATGCATCTTAATCATCCTCCTTTTTTAATAATGGCGGTTTGCCTTTAAAGTCTTCTGGTAAAAATAATTTTTCTTTTAATCTTGGGTTGCCTTCAAATTCTATCCCAAAAAAATCATGCGTCTCCCTTTCATATAATTCAGCTGGTGGAAAATCAAAAACTATTGTTGGTATTTTAGGGTTTTCTTTTGGCAAAATAAATTTCAGATTTTCCACTTCTTTGCTGTCATCAAAATGATAATAAACTGCAAAATTTTTGCCTTCATCAACCCCAGATATAGCTATCAATCTTCTGTCTTTTCTTTCTTCCATTTCTTTTTTAAATTTCTCGATTTTTAGCTCTTTTATTTTTATTCAAATCACCCAATAATTTTGTTATTCCATATATTATTGCCTCGGTTGTTGGCGGGCACCCTGGAATATATATGTCAACAGGAACAACTTCATCCACTCTTTGCTTGACATTATAGCTTTTTTTGAAAATGCATCCTGATATCGCGCAATTCCCAATAGCTATCACTTTCTTATCTTTTGGAACCTGGTCATAAATTCTTTTCAATATATGTTTTGTTTTTTCGTTTGTCGGCCCTGTCACCAATAATACATCAGCATGCCTCACACTTGGCCTTAGAACAACACCAAATCTTTCAACATCATATTTAGGCGTGATTAATGGTAGGCAAGATATCGCACACCCATTACAATTACTTATTAAAAAACCTCCAGATGGTATATAACAATGTGTTCCTTCAACTGTAAAATCATAAACAAATTTATCTCTAAATTCTATCTCGCTTATTTCTTTTATAGGATCTAAATAAAAATTGTCAGAGATTAATGAATGTAATTCTTTTAAATCCTCGTTATTTACACCCAATTTATAGAATGATTTTATCACTCTCTTAACCGTATGTTTTTGAACTCTTTTCTTATTTTCAATCATCGAAAGAAATGTTAACTCCGTAATATCTTTAGTTTTTAAATCATATTTTTTTCTTATTTTTTTTATTAAAAAATTGCATCTTAATGGAGCTTGATTTAATTTTGAAAATTTACCTCTTCTTTTCATTAATACTGATTCAATTTCAGAAAATTTTTTGATTTTTTTCGGATGTCTTATAGGGATAAGCTTTATAAAATTTAATATATCATCCTCAAACGATATTGAAACTTTATGCATAATTTTAGTGCCAAAAGAACTTTTATTTCTTGATGAACTCAACATACTGATAATTCCCAGTCTTTTTAAAAGCAATTGGAGTTGCGTGGCTATTTTCTGATCCTTTATCGAAAATTCAAGGGTAATCCTTGGTTTCTTTCCTCTCGGATTTGGTTTCATTATTACTGCAGAACCATCCCCATCAAAATATCCTCCAATAAAAGAAGCAATTAAATTTTCAGGTAACTTAAAAATTTCTTTAAAATTGGAATGCTCTTTCTTGCTCAACCTTATTCCAAAAAAGCTACAAATATCAGTAAATAATCTACTGTAAGTATAAGCACGATAAAGGTTTGGTTGTTTTTTTGAATTGTAATAAGATATTTTTGAATTACCAACCCATGATTTCGAATATTTCATAAAAACATCAATCAAAGCTTTTTCATTATTATCAAAACAAACTTTATGAATCAAATTTTTCCTTGATGTTATGTAACCATCAGATTCTATTAAACCTAATACATACAAAAGCTTTGCATCAGGATACTTATTTGGAACATTATGAAAATAACCTTTTTTTGATAGTTTTAATATATTATCACTAAAATCATCAATTTTTTTATCAAGTTTTTCAAGTATTCTTTTCAATTCATTCATTCGGAGGTTAGACAAACCATACAATCTTTCTTTTTGTATTTTTAATTCCTTTGATGCATTCACAAGTGTTCCAAATTTTTCCTTTAACTCAATCATTAATTCTTGTCTTTTCTCTTCATTTAAATTAACAACCCAATTATCACTTAAAGTCCCTAAAATATTTGGAATAGACGAGTCAATCGATATTTTTTTTGGAGAATAGACATAATCTCCTATTTTTAATTCATCAACTTTTTTCCATTTCCTATCAGGAAAATCGTCTACAAGAACCTTATGATTCGGTGTGAGTTTAATATGAGAATTTCCAGTTTTTACTTCAAAAATTCTCTCAGGAGCTTTTACTTTATAGGCTGAAACAACATTTGATATTTTAGGGGAATTATTCTCAAACGATAATATTGAGCCTTTTACAGAACAACCTAACACATGATTTCCATTCACATCATCAAAAATATTTCCATTGAGTTTATCCTCTATAAGATTTTCTGCAGATAATATTTCCCCATTACCTAAAATAACCTCAGTATCTCCTGTTATACATCCACTACAATTAACTAAACTAACCCATGGAGATTTTCTTATCAAACCAGCACCACCACCAATAAAAACAATATTGCCAATACAAGGTACAATAATCTTTTGCTGAAAAATGTGTCAAAATCTTTTGGCAAAAGCTCTGTCTGCTTGTATTCTTCTCCGCCAATATATGTTGTCCTTTTTTTTCTCATTCTCTACACCAACCCAAGTATAAAATATTGTATATTTGGAAATAAACCTAATACTATACAGATGATTACTAACAAAACACTCAATGCATTCAACATCCAAGGGCTTTTTTCCTTGATCTTGCTCTCGCTGACTGACAAGACATAGACTATTTTGAAATACATTATGAACAACAGCAATGCCAAAAATATTCCGAATATTGTAATCACCGGAGAAATCAAGAAAGCTTTCTGGAATAGCAGCCACTCACTTATGAACATATTCAGCCCAGGGAGGCCAGCCAAAGAAAGTGCTGCTATGCTTGCGCAAAATGTTATCAAAGGGTTTCTATAATTGGATCCCCTTAACTGTGTTATTTTTGTTCTTCTGTTGTCCTTGGATAAAATTCCTATGGTCAGAAATAGGAGTGAACCAGCGAATGTATAATTGAAAATTTGAATTGTCCCCAATACCAAAATTTTTCCCCCAAAGCTTGCAGCAGTCAAATCCAAAAAAACAAACAGGGTCTGAATAAAACTTGAAATAATTAAGTATTTCTCAATATCATCCTCAAATATTCCTTGAATAGTAAGATAGCACATTAAAACTAGGGTAAAGACAATCACGATAATTGTATGAGATAATATATTATACAGGAAGAAATTAAGAAGGAAGAATGCAAAAACTATGGAGCCGATCATTGAGAAAGTAGCCAACTGTGTATAAGAGGTTCTTTTTGCAAAAATTAAGGAATATGCCAAAAGGGTTATTGAAAGCGCGGATGCATACCATTCCTGCTTCATTATGAACAAGAAAGAAGCCAGAATCAATAAAACAAACAAGCCATCCCACGACCTATTGTGATAACAGTAAGCAAGCATTACAAAAGAAAATATTGCCAGCAATATAACAAAAAATGCGAATATCATCCAATCAAATCTAATTTAAGTTTTCTTCAACTTATAATTTACTAAGAACCTAAAATCCCATGAAAACTAATTTGAACGGTGTTGGTTTTATTTGTATGCTACAATTTTTATGCTCTCAAGAGGTATTCCTTCATATTGCTTTTTACTTATTTTTTTGTCTTCAGATATTATTTTCACTTTGAAACCAATCTCTTTAATTTTATCTATATAATTCTGCTTCAATAAAGCGCCAGCTACACAACCAGTCAACAAATCCTTGTCATTTTTCTGTTCTTCTGAAAGTTCCTTCAACAACACAATATCAGAAACACAAATTTTACCACCTTTCTTAAGGACTCTATAAGCTTCTTTGAATACTTTAGATTTGTCAGGAGCAAGATTTATCACACAATTGGTTATTACGACATCTATTGAAGCATCTTCAACTGGTAAGTCCTCAATATCTCCTAACCTGAATTCAACGTTTTTATAACCACCTTTTTTAGCATTTTCTTTCGCTTTATCTATCATCTCTTCTGTCATATCCACCCCAATCACATGGCCTTTCTTTCCCACTTTATTTGCTGCTAAAAATACATCAAAGCCAGCCCCTGAACCTAAGTCTAAAACCACATCCCCTTCTTTTAATTCTGTCAATGCTGTCGGATTACTACAACCTAATCCTAGATTAGAACCTTTTGGAACAGACTTTAGTTCTTCTTTGCTATAACCTATGTTTTTCGATATATCACTAGAGCAACTGTAGCAGCACGAGGTATTCTTTTTTGCTATTTCTGAATATTTTTCCTTTACGATTTGTTTTATTTTATTTTTCATAGGTATCACAAAGTCTTTTATTATAATTTTACATATTCAAATAAATTAATTCAATAAAAGATATTTTAGGTAAAAAATAATTATAAAATAAGCAGAAGGTGATAATGATGAAATCTTTGGTAATATATGATTCGAATTTTGGAAATACAAAAATAATCGCTGAGACTATCTCAAAAGAACTTGGGAAAGACTCGAAAGCGTTATTTATATCTGATTTTGATGTAAAAGACCTAACAGGAATCTCTCTGCTAATAGTTGGCAGCCCAATTATTGGATGGAGACCTTCAGAAAAAATGGGTACATTTTTGGAAGTTCTAGGGAAAAACCAGCTCAAAGGAATTAAAGTAGCAACTTTTGATACTCGAGTAAAAGTATTTTTTCATGGAGACGCTGCAAAAAAGATATTAAAAAAACTTAAAGATGCAAGGGCGGAATCTATAATCGAACCAAAAGCGTTTTTTGTTAAGGGTAAAGAAGGACCATTAGTTGATGGTGAGGTAAAAAAAGCAGCAGATTGGGCAAAATCAATAAAAATAATGGTACAAGATAATTAATTTTTTTGTTGAAAAAAAATAAGAAAATTAAGAAGGTAAAATAGTCATTTTTAAATCTTCACTTTAGAAAAGTCTATAAATAAAGATGATTTTATGAAAACTGTTGGAATAATAGGAGGTTTAGGACCAGAAACGACATCAGAGTTTTATTTAGAACTTATTTTCGGGTCTTACAAAAAGAATAGAGAGAATAGACCTCCTGTATTGATTTGGAATATTCCTCTGAAATATGAGATAGAGGAAGATTTGTTAACTAAATCTAAGGGGGAAGAAAGGTATATTCCATATCTAGTTGAAGCTGCAAAAAGGTTAGAAAATGGAGGGGCTGATTTCTTGGTTATGCCCTGTAACACTTTGCATATATTTATTGATGAGATTAGGAAAGCTGTTAAAATTCCTGTTTTAAGTATAGTAGAAGAAACTGCAAATTTCTTGAAAAATAAAAAGATAACTGAGGTAGGAATACTTGCGACATTCAGTGTTCTAAAAAGGAAACTTTACGAAGATGCACTTAAAAAACAAAGGATAAAACAAGTAACTCCCGATGGTTTCGAACAAGCTAAGATAGGGAAAATGATAAGTAATCTTGTATTGAATAGACACGACAACAAGGATAGGGAAGAACTTATTAAGATAATTGGTAAATTCCAGGAGAAGAATGTTAAGACTGTTATTTTAGCTTGCACAGACCTTCAGTTGTTAATCCCTCAGCACCCAAAACTCCAAATATATGATACTATGAAAATTCTTGCTGACGCAACTGTGAATGAAATTCTGAAATAAGGATTTAATAGTTTCCCCCCTCAAAAACCACACTTGAGTTTCACTCATAATTTGGAGACTTTTTTTGGAACTATTAAAGTAGTTAAAGAGTTTAGTTTTTTTAATCCAGATAAAATTTAAGGACAAAAATCAAAATCAAGTTATGAGAGATAGCTATGAAAATTACCCCCTATGAATTGTAATAGTTTCCGCTGTTTTCTCGCTCTCATCTTATATTGCCGGGTCACTCTTATTATCCCGTCTTGGAAGTCTTTGGTTAGTCCTCTACCTGCTCTATATTTTATTTCTAGAGTTGCGGTTAGTGAACTACCTCTATCGAAGGTGGCTTCCTGCTTCTCCGGCCATGGCTTGCTCGTTGCCGAGTAG
>CAYZVE010000032.1:0-3549 GCA_964481805.1 uncultured archaeon
ATGTTACAAAATGCAGTTAAAGTCGCTATCAACTCAGCTAAAGGAGAAGAAGATAATTGGCAACTAGCAAATAAACCGTTTAAACAAAAATCAGAACTGGAAAAAGAAGCTAAACGATACGGAACGTTATTTTCAAGACCAAAATCTAAAATTGATGCGAAAAAACCGATGGAATTCTTTGAAACTGGAACGTTTATTGATAAACTATTTCTGAAAGAAGATGATTCAATAGCTAATGGAATTCCAATGGTTATTCAGTTGGGAATAGTGGGTAATCCAGAAGTTGGCAAATCTATTCTTGTTCAAGAGATAGCTTTAAGATGTGCAAGTAAAGGTAAACGTGTTGTATTTGTTACTTCAGAGGATAGTTGGGAAAGTTCAAGTGCACGATTTGACCTTCAATCAAGATTTCGCCAAAAGGCAGAAATTATGGGATTAGATTGGGAAGAAATTCGTAATAACCTATTCGTATTTGACACAATTACAAATAGTGAGCTTAGAAATTGGAGTACTTTTATTGGAACTTACCGTTATCTTGTAGAGATTTTGAAGGGGGTGGACTTGCTTATAGTTGACAGTTTGACGTTGCTTGATTCCTATCGTGGGGCATTAAAGTATCGTGTCATGGAACTTGCAAGATATAATCAACAGCACGGAATAACTGCAATTTTCGTTTCTCAGAGAAGTAGTGAGGAAGATGTGGATAAATTCGGTTTTGCTGGTGGCGTAGGCATCGGACACAATCTTGACGGAACAATTTGTATAGACTTTAAGAAAGCAATGAGTGAATTGAAGGAAGATTTAAATCGAAATAAACCTAAAGACCAACAGATTAAACAATGGGATTTAGTGCATTTCGTTAGAGCATTGGGTTGTCGTTTATGTTCAATAGACCGCAAATACTATGAAATACAGATAACAAACAATGGGTTTATTAAATTTAAAACTTACGAGGTTGAATGAAAATGACTGACAAATCTGAAGGAAAACGTAGTAGTCATGTAAAAAAGGGAACACATGGTTCACTTTCTAAAGCGGGAAAAATGAGAGAACAGAGTCCGATTAATTGGAAGGCTAGAGGACATAAACGGTATCATGTTAAAAAACATAAATCGCCTAAAGTGGCAAACCGTAGAAAACACAAAAATAGAATCGTTTTAAAAAAGAGCGGAAATACTCAGAAATTAGGCGTGGGTGATTAAAAATGGAAGCAAATAAAAAAACTAAAGTTAAGCTGGAAGAATGGTTTAAGCCAATGCTCTGTTTGAATGCTGAAGAACCTGATTTAGATAGTCCTTTCTATATTGGAACAGTAAAGATGGATGGAACAATGGTCATTATTGAAAATATGAAAAACGGTTTTAAATTTTATTCGAGGCGGGGATTAACGTATAATTCAACCATTCCCGAAATTACTGAAGCCTTCAGCAGGATTCAGCAAAGTTTCAGAGTTATTGGCGAATTAGTTTATATTGATTCTGAAGGACATCAAGTGTTTAGAGGGTGTTATGATGATAAAACAGAAGTTTTAACCGAAAACGGATGGAAATTGTTTAAGGATTTACAAGTTGAGGATAAAATAGTGACATTAAATCCAAAAACAAACGAATTAGAATATCAATGTTTTTCTAACTTTATAACTTATCATTATAAAGGAAAAATGATTAAAATTTCTAGTGACCATACTGATTTACTTGTTACACCAAATCATAATGTATGGGTAAGAATGCGAAGAACACGAAAAAATGAAGTTTTGAAATATGGAAGATGGAGACCATATCATTTTAGAGAAGCCTCACAATTACCAACAGAATTTTACCTAAAGAGAGATTGTGTTTGGAAAGGAAAAACTGAACAATGGTTTATCCTTCCAGAATATAGAAATAAATGGAATCGCAAAAATGGAAATGCAAAATTTAAAAAAGTAGATGACGTGATAGAAAACTATTTCCCAAAAAAGAAAATTAAAATGAATGATTGGCTCGCCTTTTTGGGTTTATGGTTAGCCGAAGGAAGCCTATCAAAAAATACTGTTCAAATTTCACAGAAAAAATACATTGATGAGGTAAGAACAATTCTTAAAAAACTTCCGTTCCATATTCATGAGTACAATTATGGATATAATCATGGAGTAATGTTATTTACAATCAATAATAAACAGCTTCGGAATTATCTTCATCAGTTTGGAAAATGCGATGAAAAGTTTATTCCAAAATGGATATTTAATCTTTCAAAACGTCAACTTCGAATTTTTACTGATGCTTATGGATTGGGCGATGGTTCAAAAAGAAAAGGAAAACTCTATCAAATTATCACCACATCTAAAGCAATAAGTGATGGATTCCAAGAAATCGCCATTAAAATCGGTTATGGATGCCAAATATCCAAACATAAACCAAAATCACCAAAATCACCAAGAAAAATATTGTATAAAATTTATCTTAATCGTTATAATCTTAATCCTATTGCTAAAAAAACAGAGGAATATTATAAGGGAAAAGTTTATTGTATAACAGTACCAAATCATGTAATGATGGTTAGACGAAATGGGAAAGAGGTTTGGTGTGGTAATTCACAAATAAGATGTCAAATAAGCAATAAAGAAAAAGTTGACTTATATCGAAAACTTTATCCTGTGGGAGTTTTTCTGTTTGATATAACAGATTTAAATGGAATAAATTTGACTATGTTTCCATTTATTAAAAGATGGAATATTCTTATAGCGTTCCACAAACTTTATTCAGAATTGTTAGGATGGAATGTTGTTCGACTTGTTCCAATTAGTATGGAAAAACGTAAAATGTTTGACTATGCAACAAAAAAACTTGGATTGGAAGGTATTGTTTTACGAAAGTTGAATGGAATATATGAAGTTGCCAAAAGAAGCGAGAACATGAAAAAACTGAAAGGTAGAGAACATTCAATATGGACTTTACCAACTAATGAATGGAAAACATAAAACTATTCCACTTAACCCCCCACCCTCTAGTTTTTATAGAAAAGTTTAAATATTAGTTTGTATATTATATTATTATTCATCGGGTGCTAAGTCAAGCATTCGGTGGGTAAGATGAAATGTCCAAGTGCCGTGGGAAGGACATGGAATTTAGTAAAGAATTAGTAAATTAGAGGTATAGAAACTTTAAAGCGGAAAGTAAGGGAAATTTAGAATTTGGCGAAACCACGACTCGCCCATAAATATTTATCGCCTTATGTGTAAGTTAAAAAGTTTTTTTTGTGTGTGTGTTTATTTTTTTTAAAATATTGTATATTTTTTTAAAAATGGAGAGTCAGTTGAGAACAAAGAAAAAAAGATTAATCAACTGATTAATTTTTTGTTTTGAAATTAAAGTCTGAAATTTGAGTTTGTTTTAATTAAAGAAGGAAGAATACAAACAGAAATTGAAAAGGAAACGATTGCCATTATTTCCATTATTTTTCCTTGTCCTTATCATATCACCACTAATTAATCAATTGATTAATCTAAACGTATAAATAGTTGTTTAGGTATTAATTAATCAGATTAAAAATGCAGAATAACAGATGGAA
>CAYZVE010000032.1:3649-5523 GCA_964481805.1 uncultured archaeon
TTTAATTAATCAACTGCTTAATCGTAAAGTTTATAAGGTTTAATGCAATAATATTAATTAATTAAAAAAGGTGATAAGAATGCCAACTGAAAGAGAAATTGAACAATTAGGAAATAAACCGTTCAAACCGTTAAAACCTTCAGTTTCCTTCTCAGTGGAAAACCCAGAGGAAATTGTAAAAAGAAACGAATTGTTTAAAAAGGAATTAAGCAAAAAGTTGATTAAAATGGAAGAAGAACGTATATGTTTCAATTGCGGAGAAAAATTCACGGGTGAAGGGGTTATTTGTGATTCTTGTAAATCTAAAACTGCCATTAAATCTAAAAAGAAGAAATCTTTTAGTTTTTCAGTTTTGTTTGATAGTATTCTTTTGGGGTTACAAATAATAGTCTCTTTAATAATGATGTGAGAAAATGACCGAAGAAACTAAGGATTTTGAGCAGTACAAAAAAGATACAGAAAAAGAAAATGAAACATCATTTAAGGAATTATATGAAAAAACTGAAGAATTTGAGAAGAAACTAGATGAGATTACAAGTAAAGTTTTAAAACAAGGGCAGTTAATAATTGTTGCTCAAAAACAGATGGGAAAAACAAATTGTAGTTTCTGGTTAATGAGAACATTAATGAAACGAAAAGAACATGAATTAAATAAATATAAAACTTTGATTTTTGATTTACCGCTTGTATGGAGATTCAGATATGACAGAATCCCATATATTGACTATTCTAAAATTACCTCTTTACCAATTGAACGAGATTTAATTATAGATATTCCGTATGCAGATTCGGTTAGAACTCGAAATAGTATTCTTGAAATTTTAATGGAAGATTTTGTTAGAAAAAGAAGGTTGAAAGAAAAATTTGAAGGTGATAATCCATTTTTGAATGTTTACGTGGTTGAGGAAATGCAGAATGTTTGGGGAACGTATGATTTAAGTGGAAATATCGGAAGATTCGGACTCAAAATTTTTAGTGAGGCGATGAATTATGGGATGGTAATTATTGGTATAACTCAACGTCTTGCTGATGTGAGTACAAAAATTATTGGACGAGCAAGGTATCTTTTAATTGGAAATTTAAATGAAGATAACGATATTAGAAAAATAACTAGAATTGCTAATAAACAAATTGCAGAAAAAGTTAAAACTCTTAGAAGAGGAGAATTTATCTTTTTGGATAGAGAAAATCCAGATTATATTGATATGGTTTATTTTCCTAAGTTTGATAACGAAGGAAAAAAGCCTTATCCGTATCAAAATGGAAAAAATGGAAGTGGCTACGTTAAAAAAATCTTCTTATCTTCTTAGAAGAGGGTGTTCACATGAGTGGATTAGGAGTTAGCATGAATTTTACTCGGGAAAAAAATTTAGAAATTATCAGAAAACAATTCAAAAAAGACGCTAAACTAACTTGTATGCAAGTTAATTATTTATCTAGGTTTACGTGGGTTAAACATAAAAAAGGTTTAAATTTTCCAGAATGCAAATGTTTGAGATGTGAGGGGATGAAAAAGTTAGAGGGGTTAGAGAAATGGAAGGTATGAAATATTATTTTTATGAATATATCTGGGTTGATGGAGAACATGAATATTATTCTAGTGCGGTTATTTCTTGTCATGAATCAGAGGATGTTGAAAAGTTAATTAACGAAAAAATTCTGGCTCGGATGTGGGGCGATGCTACTAAAAAGGAAGGTGATTATTATTATTCGCCAGATATGGATATTGCAGTTAGTTTACGTGGTATGAAAGAAGTCTCTAAAACAGAATTTAACGTGTTAAAACAATTTCTCATGAATTATACATTCATGCCAGAACCAGAGAAAATTATTTTTACCTAACTTTTTAGCCATACTGTACATACTGTAACTGC
>CAYZVE010000032.1:5623-7834 GCA_964481805.1 uncultured archaeon
TCGCTATGTGCAATTTATGTGTAACTTCTAGTTTTAGATAGAAAAAAAGGGGGGATTGGTCGGTGGTTACCACCGATAGTTGCATTAGAGGTTTCCGTTGCTTAACTTGTTTCTGTTTTCCTCAGAGCAACTATTTTTATTATTTAGCGTGAAGATATATAAACTTATGTATTAATCAATTGATTAATCTTTTAAATCCCAAAAAGTAAATTAAATTTAAGATTTAGGCTTCTTTAAGTTAAAGAAGGAAGAAGACCAGACAGGATACCGAAAAGAAGGCTAACAGAGGTGTAGGTTTAAACTGGTGGAGAAGCAGTTTTCGTGTTCAACACTTATACACTAATAAATTAATCAATTGATTAAATTACCTTAATCAGTTGATTAATTTTTGCCCTATTTTCCATTAAAGGTTTATATACTACCATGCTTTTATGTTTAATCACACAAACAAAAAAGGGAAAAGAAATGAAAGAAACGAAAAAAATTAACGGAAAAATTCTCAGAAACGTGGAATTTATTGATAGCCAAAACTATGTTCCTAAAGCTAGAGCAATACTAGAAACTTGTGGAAATTTAAGACTCGTGGGCGAGACGGGTAGCGGGAAGACGACATTAGTTCATTATATTGCACAAGAATATGATTTTCCGTTGTTTGAGATAGTGATGACCCGAGACGTTACAAAATGGGATTTGCTTTCGTCGGACATATTAAAGAGTGGAGAAACTCAGACAAGAGAAGGCATCGTTCTTAAATGGCTTAAAGCGGAAAAAGGCATATTGTATTTGGATGGCTTCAATTATTGCGAGCCTTCTATTATGAGCCTTATTGAGCCGTTAGCCGATTTTAGAGGCTCGGTTTGGATTCCAGAACTTGAAATGACCTTCCATCGTTCAGAAAAGCATTTTCTGGTAATTAGTTATAACCCAGCAGAGAAAATGAGTTACAGTGGAACGTTCTTAGGCAACATTGCCACTTTAAGACGGTTTGAAGGTTTAATCATTGATTATTTGTTACCGAGGGACGAGCGAAGATTAATCCAGAAATATTGTGATGACTATGATTTCGTTAGTAAATTTGTTGAAATAGCCAATAAAACTAGGGATTTATACAAGCGGGGACAGTTACGTTCTCCGTTGACAACTGGGAACTTAATCAATTATGCAAGACTATATAATGAAAAGAATCTAGCGGAAGAAGACATTATAGAGATAGCAAGTTCAATGTTCTCGGATGATGAACGTGATATATTCAAACGACTATTTGAGGAGACTGGGGAAATAGATATAGACAAAATTAAAAAACAGACAGAGGGAAATAAATGACAGTTCAAAAACTAATCTTAAATGAAGAAGCCTTAGCAAAATTAGGTCTGGGCGAACGAGCGGTTTATCTTATAGAGTATGATTTACATTCTGAACAAAAGATAAGAAAAAACTTAATCTCTAAGGAAGAGAAGAAGCAATTGATAGAACGAAACAAGTTAGCCAGAGAATTCAGAAATAAACTTCTGTTCACGCTTAAGTTTCACTTGAGGGCAACGCAACATTTAGAGTCTTGTTGGATAATTGATGAATCACGCTTAGAACTCGCAATTGATGAACTGGAACAGTTTAAAGCGGAAATGAGTTCTAAAGGATTCAAAAATGTGGATGAACGTCTTAGAATAATTCCAATTCTGTCAACGGTTGAAGGAATACAGAACTATGAAGATAAGAAAACTGAGTTTCTCTTAGATTTTGCAATGGAACATATACAATATCTTGAAAAGGCAGAGAAAAAGAGGAGAATTCCTAACGGTACGATGTGGAGATGTAAAAAAGCGTACGAGATAGTTTCAGAATTAATGGGAGAACTAAAAGGACATAACCGCTACAGAGAACTGATAGATACCGTAGAAGTTTTAGACCACTTGATAGGAAAAGTTGAAACAATACTAAAACGAGAAAAGAACTTAGAATAAAAGATAAAGGGGGGAAAAGAAATAAAAACTGTATTTATCATAGATATGAGCCAGAGCAACATTCATGCTTCGAAATTTAAGGAAGCATTAAACGAAATACACGCATGTTTAAAATATGATAACAATGCAGAAGTCTATGGATTCGCTGATAAATATCATGAATTGTCAAGAGATGACATTGAAGAATTGCTAACTTATGCTGATTATGAACAAAAGAAGTACGACTGGTTAGAAGAGGAAAATTTAGAAT
>CAYZVE010000032.1:7934-9942 GCA_964481805.1 uncultured archaeon
TGGTACTTCATTGAACTGCTTAGGTAAACTAATGTTTTACCTTACTGATATTTATGCAGAGAAGTTTGGCGACCACGGAGAAGTTAAACGAGTGATTATCTACAGCGATTGTCTCATATAAAATCCATCTCCCTTTTTTATATTAAAGTTTATAAGGCTTAACACCTATATAATCTGATAGGAAGAAAAAACATGAGCGGAAAAACCAATAAAGAAAATAATTCATTAAGTCGAAACTTAAGAGAACTCCGTTCAATTGCGGTAACTATTACTGGTAACAAAAAGATGAACGTTAAGTTCGATAAGAAAGCTGAAACAAGCTATATCGAACTTGATGAATCACAAATTGTTTTAACTTTAAATGCACTGCCTAAATGGGTTACTGAACGTGAAGTTCTGGCTAAGAAATGCTTAGATGGAATTTTTTTGCATGAATGTTGTCATGACATTATCAGTAAACCAGTTTGGGATAGATATAACAATTGGGTTACGAAAATAAAACGTGAACGTGGATTTTTTAATTTGGCTCATGCAATTGTGCAAATTTTAGAAGATGGAAGAGTTGACCATTTCGGGAAACTTAGATATAGGCACGATTTTGGAAAAAGACTTCTTTTAGAACGGCTTATCATTAAAGATAGTGTTGAAACAAGTTTTAAAACTGGAAAAGCAGATTTGACCGCTCAATATGGAGAAGCTCCGTTAATTTATTCTATTTTAGTAAATGAAGGTAAATATGGTGCAGACTGTTCACAAGTTTATAAAATGTTGTCAAAAGAAGGAAAAGAAGCCAGTAAGAAATGTCTTAGTCTCTTCCACAATTTTAAGTATAAACGATTAAGTCTCGACTTGGTTAGAAGTTGTCAACAAGTCTATGACTTAATTGCTCCATTTATAAAAGGAAAAGAATTTGAAAGTTATATTAGACATTTTATTCCTCAACGGCTTCACGGCAAAATTAAACCCGAAGAATTATCAGAAGAACTAAAAGAAGCGTTGGAAAAAGCAATAGAAGAAGAAGTAAAAGAACTAGATGAAAAGAAGAAAAAAGAACTTTTGGATGACTTGTTAAAAGGAGCTGGGGCGGGAGCAGGAACTGGCGAAGAACTTCCGTCTCCAACACCTAATTTTGCGGAGTACCAACGATTAGTGGAGAAAAACAAGCCAGAAATTAATAGATTACTTAATAAACTAAAGCAGACTGTAAAACCACTCACTAAACGCCAGCGATTCCAGAAAAGAGGCAAATTTATGACTGGTTTATTGTCTAAAGCATTTGTGAACAGTTTTAGAAGTGTAGTTAAGAATATTTATGTTAATGTTCACACAGAATTTGAAAAAGAACAGGTTGCTATTCAATTTCTCTTTGATTTTTCTGGCTCGGTTAATAGAACAGAAGCTCTAGATATAACCACTATACTAACGGAAGTGTTTGCTAACTACGTTGATGATATGGGGTTTGGTGTAGCGGTATTTGGGGCGGACAGTCAGAAAATTAAGACTTTTTTTGAACAGAGTAACAATACTAAAGCCAGAGTCGGTAACATTACCGTGTCTCCCAGCGGAACAGAAATAGGCGTTTTACTTGAAAGTTCTCTTAAAATGTTTAATAACATAAGAGACAGAAGAAAAATTTTAGTTGTTGCTTCAGATTTTTCGTTTGGAGATGATAATAAAGCCAGAGAATTAATACGACTTTATCCAAAAGCAGACGTGGAGTTAATATTTATAGGTTTTTGTAACTGTCAACGAGTTGATGATTGGGCTAGGGAAGAATTGCCTAAAAATTATGCAAGACGTAGTAAAATAGTTTCGGTTATGGAGTTGCCAGAAGCCTTCTTATCAGTTTATTTGAATATACAGAAATGATAGGGAATGATTAAATGTTTAAAAACCCAGATAAATTAAAAGAGTTAGTTCGGGAGTTCAATTAAATGTACAGAAATAAAACGAATAAGTATGATTTTCGTGTTAGTGTTGGTTTAAAATGTGTTAACTGTAATTTTGT
>CAYZVE010000033.1:0-9776 GCA_964481805.1 uncultured archaeon
GTTGTAGTTATAGTAGTTGTTGATGTAGTTGTTGTAGTTATAGTAGTTGTTGATGTAGTTGTTGTTGGAATGGTTATAGTAGTTGAATTTTCAGCCTTATGGAAAACAAAATAATCATATGCATTTCCCAAATCAACTCTTCCATACCCATATAAATTATCTTTCCCTTCTTTGCCCAAATCAACAGAAGTGTTTCTCAGAATTTCCCTAACATCATCAGGAGTATAAGATTGGTTATAAGACAATAAAAGAGCAGCAGCTCCCGCAACATGAGGAGCAGCAAAACTTGTTCCAGACCAAAATCCATAAGTACCGTTCAAATAAGTCATAATTACTTGACTACCAGGCGCAGACAACTCCAATTCAGGACCGTCAGAACTAGAGCTTGCCCGAACATCATTAATATCAGTAGAGCCAACTGCAATAACAGTCCCATGCCTAGCTGGATAAGTAATATTATCTGTTTCTAAATTATCATCTCCTTCATTTCCTGCAGCAGCAACAAGCAATATACCTTCAGAATAGAGATCATTCGACTTATTTTCCAAACTTGGAGAATAATCTTCAGATCCAAAACTCATCACAACTATGTCCATGCTGTTGTTCAAACACCAGTCTAATCCATCAAGGATGTCATAAAGATATCCTCCATCTTTATCCATGACTTTGACTGCATATAATTCTGCTTCCGGGGCGATTCCAATTATTCCTATGCTATTGTTTTCTGCAGCAATAATTCCAGCGATTCCAGTTCCATGCCCAACATCATCCATAGGGTCATCATCTTCATTGACAAAATCATATCCGCCTGCGACTTTGCAACCTAGTCCAAAACATCCCCCTAAATCAGGATGATTATAATCTATTCCTGTATCAAGTATTGCTATTTTAACACCTTCACCTTTTGATAAATTCCAGAAAATAGTTGTGTTTATTTTTTCAACATTCCAAGTAAGCATTTGTTCGATGTAAGGGTTTGGTTCACTTGAAATTTTATAGTCATAAAAATTTTTTGTTGAGGGAGGAATAATAATAGTTCCGCTTAAAATGTCTTTTGGAAGTTTGATAAAAATGTCATCATATGAAAGAGTTACACTCGGTAATAAAAGCAAGAAAATTATAAAGGGCAATCTCTTGAACATATTCTAATTATTAAGATTTTCAAGGCTTTAATTTTTAGCAGAATTCCCATTTTATACAATCTACTCTAAACCACTGAACACATCTTGGCTGGCATAAGGTTGTAGTGGTTGAACCTGGAATTGTAGTTGTTGTTTGCGGGATAGTTGTGGTTGTTATTGTAGTTGTAGTAGTGCCACATGAACTCCAGCTTAAGCAAATTCTTCTGAACCAAGATAAACATCTTGGCACGCATGCTGGTGGAATAGTTGTTGTTGTTGTTTGTTGGGTGGTTGTGGTTGCTGGTTTTTGAGTTGTAGTTGTTATTGTAGTTGTAGTAGTGCCACATGAACTCCAACTTAAGCACATACCTCTAAATTCTTGAATGCATCTTGACACACATGTTGATGGGATAGTTGTTGTGGTTGGTTGAGTTGTAGTAGTTGAACCAGATTGTTGAGTTGTAGTAGTTGTATTAAGAATTGTGGTGGTGGTAGTATCACAAATATTCTCCCATGATACACATGTTCCTCTAAACCATGTTAAACATCTTCTGCATTCAGGGACAGTTGTTGTTGTGGTAGATGTAGCCGTTACAACAGGATTTTCTGATTTGGTCGCATAGAACGGGCATTCCAAACTTGCAGAAAATCCAGCTCCGTACAAAGCTTTGTACATTACAAAAAACCTGATATAAGTATCTGAATATTGAGATCTCAAGCTGATTATTTTAGATTCTCCTGGAGAAAGCGTAAATGGATTCTCTGGTAAAATTTGAATGCTGGAAAGTTTGTTGTCTATTTTTACCTGAACATCTCCGCTGTCATAATTGGTGAATTGATAATTACCATATCCGGCAGAATGCCCACAGCTTACTGTGACTCCTTTTACAAGACTAACTGAAAGTAAGATGAGAATTATTGGGACAATTATTTTTTTGTTAAACATATTATTGCCTTTATCTGACATTAAATGAGAATTAAAATATTTGAATTGCACCAATACTACTTTCTAGTAACTCTGATACCAAAAAGAAACGATTTTAATCCTAGATAGAAAAAAATACGAGAGAAAAGAGAGAATTATATTGGCTTGGCCATGATCTTGATTTCTCCTGTTTCAAAATTTCCAAAACATGGTGTTGGATAATTTATCCTGAATTTAACTCTTATTTGTTCATTTGATTTTAACTCGAAACTGTTTGTAAGTATTCTGTTATTTATCAATGACTTGCACCTCGTTGCTGCACATCCACCATTTGAATCAAATTCAGGCATTGTCTTCCAGCCAGTATTAAATGTTGAATTCCAAGCATAATAATCCATATTTTCAATTACTAAAACATTTGATGTTGGACAAAGAGCCCATCCAGTTGAAGCATAGAAATCCATTCCTGCCAAAAAAATTATTAATGATGGTGAATTTACTGAACCTGTATTGTTTATCGTTAAATTATTTATCGAATAAGACGTATTGCCTGGGGTCCAATCTTCAAAAGTTAAGTTTCCGCTTCCTGCTACATCAACACTATATGACAATTCAGGATTAAAATTCCATGTTTCATTATATTCCAGCCCATATTCTGAAGAACCTCCTTGTTTATCTTTTGCTCTTATAATAACTTCTTTCATTCCACTCCATAAGGGTTCAGTGGTAAGCAAACATCTGTATACTTTGTCTGTTGTTGCGTTAAACACTCCAAAAACTCTGCATGTCAATATTTCTGTTATCTCGTTACAAATCAATTCTACATTCCCATCAACCAAAACTTCTAGGTCTAATATTTCTTGAATACTATTCTCATCCCTAACAACTACTTCCCATTCTATAGTCTCTCCAGTAAATGTATAATTTCCTGATCTTGGAGGAAGAGGTATTCCGCCGGATGTAATTTCTGTATTATTAACACAAACTCCAGGTCCTTTATTTCCTGAATTACCCAAATCTATAGGCAAATTGACTGTATTTACAACCGGTATAGTTGTTGTTGTCGAACCTTTTGCTACAAATATTGCAAACAAAGTTAACGTTAACATAGAAAAAAATATACATTTAGATTTCAAAAATTTTACACCTCTATATATATTTTATATAACTAATTAGGAAAATTATTTTATATTTTATGGTAATGTTACCATCTAGTAAGTCTAATACAAAAAAGAAATTATTTTAATAACGAATAGAAAAAAATAGAAAGAAAAAGAGAAAATTACTCTTCAACTGTTTCACTGCAAACTTCTTCCATGCATGGTGGAACATATGGTTCAAGCGCATTATTTCCAGTTCCTCCTGGCATTTATCTTTCAAAACCCTCCATAATTTTTTTATAATCAGGCTTAGAAGAATCCAAAATTCATGAAAAGATACCTATGGAATAGTTTGATTTTTTTGATTAGTTATCTGGTTCTTTATTGGCTAGATCATGATATTATCCAACGGTTAAAACTATGTGAAATTATTCAATTTAAATCGTCTTTCCGAATATCATAATTGAGCCTTGTGTGAAAGACCCGACACATGGCATTGGGTATGTCAATTTAAATTCAACTTCTAGCGTTCCCTGGTTTGTCAAGACATGATCAAGTGGTTTTTGCTGATTCTCAGAATGCGGAACCGGCAGCCCGCCGTAACATGTTCCAAAAACAGAGCAGCTATCATCCTGGTTATACTTGCTCATTGTTGTCCATCCTTCCCAAGATGTCCATTGGGTTCCTGACCAGCCTCTGTATTGCATATTGCCTATTGTCAAAACATTTGATGTTGGGCATTTGCTGGCTCCATTAGGGTCATACAAGTCTGTTCCTGCAATATATGTCCACATGTTAACACCGCCTTCAGCTGTGTTCTTGACTTTTAACCTATTCAAAGAATGAACAGTTCTTTCTTCTGGTGTATCTGCTCCATAAGGCATTTCTTCAAAGTGAATTGCCTGTCCGTCATTTGTTGTTACAGTATATGATAATACAGGATTGAAGAACCATGTCTCTATGTGTGTACCGTCTGTCGGCTCAAATGCTGAGTTGTATACTACAATTTTCACATCTTTTTCTTGGTACCAACTTTGCTCAACTGTTAATAGGCAATGGTATGCCCTGTCTGTATCTGGATTCATATCACCCATGCCATTGCATGAAGAAGGCAATGATACTTCATTGCATAAAACCTCAGGCGAACCATCAACCATAATCTTTGGAAAACCAATGTCTAAAGCTCCGTTTGGATCTCTTATAACTATTGTATACTCTAACTGCTCACCTGCGAATGCATAAGAACTTGTTCTATAATCAAACGGGTTTATGCCAGAACCTGTTTCCATTCCTATGTTGACATTCCTATGCTGAACACATACTCTTGGCGGATAATCGTTGGGAGTTCCATAACCAAATCCAACAATTCCTACAGCTACATCAGCATATGTTTTTCCAGGGCCTGAGAAAAACACTAAAACCAATAGGGAAATTGTAAGAAATGTAGAGATAATTTTAGATGAAGCTTTCTCATTAAGAAATTTTTTAAAAACCATATTACCCAACTTATTGCAAGCAATTACTTAAGAAAGGATATTTTAGAAATTTAAACTCCAATGATGTTATTAGTCAGTAATTCTGAACTTTTAGAGGAAAATAGCTTATATTTTATAGAAAAAATATGATTAAAATACACTTCTTATCGTTTTGAACACAACCTATCAAATATTGAATAAACGTCTATTTAGTTGGATCAGTAACTCTCCCCATAAACAAAATATTTCCCGTTTCTTTTTCTTGTATTATGAAAATAAACGGATGATTTGCTCTAAAGACATTTCTTGGCATAGAAGTTATTTCCCTAATTACAACTGCTGTTGCGGCCGCAGCTTCTGTTCCTTTTTCATCAACTTTGACAAATGCTTGATGAATTACTTGGCTAATTTGCAGTTTTTTTGTCCCGTCCATTCCTGAAAAATCAGCATTATCAAATGAAAATGCAGTAGGCATGCCCATTGCACTTAACGTTTCTTTCATAAAATATTTTGTGTCAAATTCAAATTTAGGAATAGATATTGAATCTAGTTTTGTCTCTTTCATTTGAACTTTATATTCACTAAGTTTTTCTGCTGTTAAAGAAGGTTCTATCGCGTCAAGGCTTTCGGTAGGCAATAATATTAACATTGAAATTTTTTCGCCTTTGTATGGTAACTCTAAGATTTGCAAATCTTCTATGTCAGCATAATTGAATGTTGTCTTATCCGGCTTCATATACATCATTGGAGTTTTTACAGCATTTGTGGGTGTTATTTCGAAATCCTGTTCATGAGTATCAGCTTCATCAAATTCCCAAACCCAAGTTCCTTTAAAGTAGACTGCATTTGTAAGAACTAATCTAGTCATCGGATTAAGGACTCCGATTGGGATTAAATCCTTAATTCTGTCATTAGTCTGCTCTTCAATAAATGTATTAATTGTTTGTCTTGATTTCTCTGTTTCTTTATCAAAATCAAGATTTGCTACTTTACCCCCATAGTATTTTTCTACTCTAGCTGTATAATCTTCGAGGAAAAGATAATCATATTGAGCCCATAAAGCATTTCCTGTTCTTAATTCATAAGCACTATTTCCTTTGTTAATATCATTATAAATTGCAGCAAAATTTGGTCTTAGAATATTATTCTCCGGAAAATGAAAAACAAACTTCATTTCATCTGCTGTTTGCCCTTTTGCACCTTCATAAGTCATTGCTAAAGCAGCAGAAATGCTGTAAGGAGAATAGAAAATATTTCCATTTTCAGATTTACCAACTTCTGAATATAAATCAAAAGCAAATTTATTGTTGGCATCAACTACCTCTTGGATTCCTTGTGGTGTTGAAACTGCGGCATCTGCGTGAGGAGGCTGAGTTGGCTGATACGGAAAAAGAAACAAGACCACCGTCGCAGTTACTATAGCAACCATAAAAAGTGATATTCCAATTGCCAGAATTTTTCTGTTCATATTTATTAATTGCAATATGGGTTATTATATTTTTTTCAATCCTCTGCCCAAAGACCATGAGCAAGAGTGATCCTATTTCACTTCCATACCCTTGTCAGTGGAGGGTATTTTAGGATCGGTTTATCTTTTGGTATCTATTCAGCAATAACCCTTTTTATATTTAAACCAACTGTTTAATTCATGAGTTTCAGGGATTTGTTGGTTGAAGAGAAGGATTTGCTGAAAGACAGCAGCACAGTATTTTTATCCAATTCAATTGCAAGCCTGCTTCTGTTCCTGGCAAACCTTTATTTGTCAAAAATGCTTGGTCATGTCATGTTTGGATCATTCAAGACTGTGCTGTATTTGTTTTCACTCGCTTTTAGCATGATAGAATTTGGAATGTCGGTCACATTGTCCAAATACATTGCCGACCCAAAGACCAGGAGGAAAACCGGATATCTTTTAAAATCTTTCATCAGAATCAGGGTAGTGAGTTTTGTCTTGCTGACTGTCGGGATGATTGTATTCAGGGATTTTATTGCATTGCAATTTTTGCATGATCAGGGATTGTCTTATCTTCTTATTGCCGGCATTGCACTTGCCATGTCAAGCTTCTTTGCTTTCATTAAAGAGATGGTGAGGGGGTATGAAAATTTCAAGCTTTATTCAATGTCAATATTTGTGACAAAGGCTTTATCCCTTGTCATTGGCTGCGGTTTGGTGTATTTGTTTGGTGTATTTTACGCTATAGTCGGGTTTGGGATTTCCGGGATTGTCGGAGATTTAATCTGCTTGAAGTTTTTGTTTTGGAAAAAAAGCTTTGTTGTCAAGGAAAGGATTGATGTTAAAAAGGTTTTTCTTAGCTATTCCCTGCCTATGCATATCCTTCGGATACCGGGTTATCTCGGTTCTGCTATTGTTCCCTTGCTTAGCTTATTTTTTTCCCAGGAAGTTATGGGTTATTACTCTTTCGCTTTCATGTTCTATTTCATGACGGCGATGATACCGGGAAGTGTACAGACTGTGCTTTTCCCAAAGGTTTCTCGAATGAATAGCAACGGGAATGGGAAAGATGCTGAAAAGAGCTTGAAGAGTGTGTTCAAGATTTACACGCCAATTGTTGTTGTTGGCGTAGCCGGGATATTAATGTTTTCTGGTATGGCTGTTAAAGCATTGTTCTCTGATTATTTGCCTGGGTTGCCTATCTTCAAAGCCATGGTATCCCTTGGGCTGGTGTTTGGTTATTTTGGAATATATTCCTCTTACCTTGCCGCCAAAGGGAATATTGGGAGAACTGCCCTGATTATTCTTGCCCAGAATGTGCTGATGTTTTTGGTCAGTTATCTGGTTCTTTATTGGCTTCTTTAGTGGGTCTATCAAGGATCATTATTTGCAGGGCACGCCACAGCGGAATATTGAGAAGTTTATCGGTACAAATATTATTGTATAAACCAAAGCTATTTGCATGAAGATATTTTACACCAATCATGCTAAGGAAAGATTGCTGCATAGGGGGATCAAAAAGGAATGAGTTAGGAAGGTTATAAATAACCCGGATAAACTAATTAATGCAAAATATGGCAGAAAACAAGCAATTAAAAAGATAAATAGTGATAAAATCAGTATTATATACACTGAAAAGAATAATAAAATCGTGATTTTGACCGTATACTGGGGTGAATGAAGTGGAAATAAGTTTGGATTTAGATGCTGATGCATTATATATAAAGTTTCAAGAAGGAAAATTTGCTAAGAACAAGAAAATAGATGAAGATACTGTAATAGATTTTGACAAAGAAGGCAGGCTTCTTGGTATAGAAATGCTTAATGTAACCAGGAAAATTTCTATTGAGAACTTATCGGATGTTAGTGTAAAACTACCTTTAAATACCGGCATTTGAGATTTTTGTTTAGATTTTTCATTGTTTTGCTTGAAGGAAACTACAAGAATTATTTTCAGATTATTTTTTTATATAATCAAGCTTGGAAGATTTCAAGTCATGAAAACTTATGAAATTGAATGTGCTGATGTTTTTGGTCAGTTATCTGGTTCTTTATTGGCTTCTTTGATGAATTTACATTCAAAATAATGAAAATTGAATTCTCAGATGTTGTGACAAAGGAAGGCAAAGTTAAATTTAATAAAAAAACCAATAAGTAATATTTGGGGCTGTTATAAAGTATTCAGAAGAAAATGGCGTGGATTGTAAATTAGAATCTCCAATAAGTATCAAGAATCTTAAGAAATTAAAGAAGCTTGCCGAGTCAAATAATCTATAATTTCTTTTCTCCCATCTTTCTTTGAATTCTTTTACTCTATTTTTTGTGCTAACCGCCAATTAGTAACATTTATATATTACTACTAACTATTAATTAGTATGATTAACAAAGATATTTTGAGGCAGATAGTAGTCCAGCAGAAACAAGAACTAACAGCGAGGGGCACTGTACCTAGGACGGTAATGAAAGAAATAATGAATTGGATGGCAGATGATAGAATAATCATATTAACTGGATTAAGACGTTCCGGCAAGTCGACACTGCTGAAACAAATAATGAAGTTGATGGAGAATTGGTGTTTCGTTAATTTTGAGGATGAACGTTTCATAAATTTCAAATCACAAGATTTCGAGCTGCTTAATGAAGTATTGGTGGAAATATACGGAGAACCCAAAATTTACTTCTTTGACGAGATACAGAATATTGAGAGATTCGAAATGTTTGTCAGAAGGCTTCAAGACCAAAATAAGAAGATAATTATTACAGGCTCTAATGCATCTTTACTCAGCAAAGAACTTGGTACCAGGTTGACAGGGAGATACAAGGCATTTGAAGTCTACCCTTTCTCGTTCAAAGAGTATTTGAATTTCAACAACTATCTTCCGAAGAAGAATTGGCAATATTTAACTAAAACGAAAGTTGAAGTTGCAAAGCTATTTGAGAAGTACTTGCCGGAAGGTGGATTGCCAGAATACCTTAAAAACAAAGATATGCAGTATGTGAAGACTTTATATGAAAACATTCTATACAGAGATATTATAGCCAGATATTCAATAAAAAAACAAAAAATTGTTAAAGAGCTTGTTAACTTCCTCCTCTCAAATATTTCATCTCAATTTACTTACAACGCGCTTAAAAGCTTGCTTAATCTTTCCAATGCCATAACAGTCAAGGAATACATATCTTATCTAAACAACTCTTATCTATTTTTCGAGCTACAAAGGTTTGATTATTCAGTGAAGAAACAACTCAATTCGCCAAAAAAAATATATACTGTTGATTCGTCTTTTGCAAAAATGGCTGGTTTCAATTTTTCAGAAAATATAGGAAAAATATTGGAAAATATTGTATATGTAGAGTTGAAAAGATCAAACAAAGAAATATATTATTATTCTGGAAAAAACGAGTGCGATTTTTTGGTGAAGGAAGGTTCTAAAATAACTATGGCCATACAGGTTTGTTATGAATTGAATAAAGGTAACAAAGAAAGAGAAATCAATGGTTTGTTGGAAGCCATGAAGGAATTTAAACTCAATAAAGGCTTCATTTTAACCAAAGAACAGTCAGATGAAATTATAATTGAAGATAAAACGATTCATGTAATTCCTTTACCTAAATGGTTACTGGACAATTAATAGCAAGAAACATTCTTCAAGGAAATATTTATTTCCAAAAGAGATAAAATTTGAACGCTTAGTATGGTTT
>CAYZVE010000034.1:0-9207 GCA_964481805.1 uncultured archaeon
ATTTATTGTAAAAAAGACGCTAATTTAGTAGTATATGTTGGAAAATCATATTAACAAAATTATTTAAATGCTTGTATGTGTAAAATATTATCAGAAAATAAGTTCTGAGGTGTCTTTTTGAATAAAATGGAACAAGGTATAAAATCTGGAACTACTACAATCGGCTTAATTTGTAAAGACGGAGTTATATTAGCGGCTGAAAGAAAGGCAACAATGGGATATATGATTGCGTCCAAGGATGACTTAAAAATAACAGAAATAGCGCCACATATTGGAATTACACAAGCGGGGATGGTGGGTGATTTACAAGCTTTAGGAAGATATCTAAAGGCTGAAGTCAACCTCTTTGAATTAAAGAATAAGAAAAGAATAACAGTTAAATCAACAGCATCTTTATTAGCAAACATACTTTACAGTGGTAGATGGAGTTTCTTTCCATATCAAATTCAGATAATTTTAGCAGGTTATGATGAGTCAGGACCTAATTTGTTTGTACTTCATCCAGATGGGTCTAAATTAGGAGAAAAAAGATTTTTCTCAACAGGATCTGGTTCACCTTTTGCTTTCGGGGTACTTGAAACAGAATACAAAGATGGTTTGTCTGTTGAAGAAGGAAAAAAAGTTGCAATAAGAGCAATTAAAGCAGCAGTAGCAAGAGATATAGCATCTGGTGGAAAGGGCATGGACATTGCTGTTATAAATGAAGAAGGTTTTAGATTGCTAAAAGATTCTGAAATTGAAAAATTGACAGAAAACTAGAAACTCATTTCTATTGAGTGAGAATTATGGAAATAATTGATAAAGTTAAAGGTAGTTTACCTGAAGGGTTAGTCGATAGAATAGAATTAGAAGGTTGTGAAATTGTTATATATACAAGAGACAAACTATTTTTCCTTGACGCATCAGAACAAGTAAGGGATATTGTTAACCAATTAAAGAAAAGAATAGAGGTAAGGCCAGACAGCAGTTTGAGTTTACCGACAAAAGAAACTGAAAAAATAATAAAAGAAATTATTCCTGAAGAAGCTGGAATTAAAAACATAAAATTTCAGCCTGATAGAAGCATAGTGATTATCAACGCAGAAAAGCCTGGCCTAGTTATAGGTAGAGGTGGAGAGTCACTCAAAAGAATAAAACAAGAAACCTTATGGGTCCCTAGAATAGAAAGAACTCCTGAAATTAAATCTTCAGTTGTAAGGTCTATAAGAGAATTGCTTCTCACAGAAACTTTATGGAGAAAAAAATTCCTTAAAAATATTGGAGAAAATATATTCTCTGATAAAAAAACAAACAGAGACTGGGTGAGAATGACATGCTTGGGTGGGTATAGAGAAGTGGGAAGATCATGTACACTGGTTGAAACCCCTAAATCTAAGGTTTTAATGGACTGTGGGGTAAATATTGGTGGTGGAGAAGAGAATGGGTACCCTTATCTTCAAATAAAAGAGTTTGATCCGAAAGAAATAGATGCTATAATTGTAAGTCATCCCCATCTTGATCATGTTGGTATGGTTCCTTATTTATATGAGTATGGTTTTGAAGGGCCTGTTTATTTGACAAACCCAGCATTGGATTTATCAACAATGCTTTGCCTGGATTATATTGATGTAATGAGAAAAAATGGGGTTCAACCTCCTTATACTGCAAAAGGAGTTAAAGAAATGGTTAAACATTCCATTACATTGGATTATAATGAAGTCTCAGATGTAGGGCCAGACATTAGATTAACATTTCAACAAGCTGGGCATTTGTTGGGATCATCATTAGTTCACTTGCATGTTGGGCAAGGCTTACACAATATAGTTTATACTGGTGATATCAAGTATTGCCCGACAAGATTATTTGACCCATCATTTACTGATTTTCAAAGGATAGAAACTTTAATTATTGAATCAACTTATGGTGGATCAGAAGACAAAATGCCTTCAAGAAGAGAAACAGAGCAACAATTGATCGACATAATAAATAAAACTCTTGAAAGAAAAGGTAAAGTTGTTATTCCAAGTTTTGCTGTTGGGAGAGCGCAAGAAATCATGTGCATACTTTCCGAGATTGGGTTTGAGCATCCAGTATATATTGATGGAATGATATGGGACGCTACAGCTATTCATACAGCTTACCCAGAATATCTATCAAGAAGACTAGAAAAAAAAATATTCCAGGGTGACAATCCATTTATAAACGATATTTTTAAGAGAATAACAACGCAAGATGAAAGAAAGAAAGCATGGGAAGATGAACCATGCGTAATAATAACAACAAGTGGTATGTTATCAGGTGGACCAGTTATGGAACACATAAAAGCATTAGGTGAAGATCCTAAGAATACACTTATTTTTGTTGGGTATCAAGGAGAAGGGACATTGGGAAGAAGAATTCAAAAAGGTTGGAGAGAAGTTCCAATCAATAGCAATGGAAAAAAAATAACACTTAAACTGGATATGGAAGTTGAAAGCGTTTATGGTTTATCCGGGCATTCGGATAGAAACGAACTCTTGAATTTTGTGAATAGATTAAAATCAAAACCTGAAAGAATAATTACTTGCCATGGTGATAACACAACACCATTAAACTTCGCAAGGGATTTGCATAAAATATTCAGGGTAGAAACTTTAGCGCCTAAGAATTTAGAAACTATTAGGTTAAAATAATCAATAAGGATAGCCTAACCCCAATGAAAAACTGTAAACATAAAATTCACCATCAATGTCTATAACATCAATTATTAACTCTTTTTTACCTTCAACAAAATAAGGAATAGTACTATTTGAGCCAAGACCATGAACCTCTTTCCACCATACTAATGGTTCTCCATGATATTGTGGAGAGTATATTTTATTCATAAAAGATTGAAATTCTCCAGAATCGGTTGCAAAATCATATGTTTTATTTAACCTTTCTATTGTGTTCAAAGTATCAATAACAGATAATCCAAGAAGTGTAGACGACCATTCAGTTTTTATAGAATACTGAGGGAAAAAATGAAGAAAAGCTAAAATAAGTATAGCCCCTGTCAATAAAAACTCTAATATATTAATAATCCCTTTCATTGTTACACCTCAATTACCAATTCACCAAAATTCTCTCTTCCACTACTATCGACAAAACTCGTTATTCTCTTCACGGTTGCATTTAATTCTGTTTTTTCCAGTAAAGGCGGATTACATTCTAACAAACTATTTCTCATGCCTGTATCAGTTATATTGTAAAAATGAATGGAAAATGGCTGGTCAAATGCAATTAATTTCTGAACCTTTAAGTAATCATTAGAACATGTAGAATTCAAATTTGTAATTTTATCCAATGATAAAAGATTAGATTTATTATAATTTTGATCAGAGAGGCCTAACCTTTGGACTGAAACTGAATTCCAGTTAGATGGTTGTCCAGGATTATTCAATAACAACTCAGACAACTGATAGGCCTTAGACCTGCTGTCTTCTTTTTTTATTTCAGCAATAAAATCTGGTATATTAGATGCGTATTGAAAATAAATGAAAACAATGAAAACAATAAATGCAATAAAGGTAACCATATACTCTATTGTTAATTGCCCTTTCATTTACCCGCCTATTACATTTAATTTTACAAGTATCATAAATGTAGCAATAGTGATAGAAAGCAATATAAGGCTATGCTTAAAACCTGCTTTTATGGAACCTTCTCCGATTTGTCCAGCAACAAGCCCGCTCATTATTGATTGAATTACACTCATGCAAAAAAATAGGCCAAAGTAATAACAAGATACTGACATTTTATTAATATTAAATATAGAGCAAATGCCAGAGTAAATATTGCATGGCAGACACTCTAACGTTATTCCATAAACACAAAAACTGCAAGGGTTAACCCCACTAATTCCAAGACTAATATCAGTCGAAGAAACAGTTGAAGTTTCGAATATTGGTATCATTAATTTATTTATTGCAACTATCACCCCAATGAAAACAAAAGATATGATATACATCGCGGTAACATATTGTTTTAGCGAACTTTTTCTTTCTTTTTCAGTTTCCTGAATAGATACTAATGTATTTGACAATGACTCCAAAATTTTAGAAACTCTCCCCCCCGATTTATATGACTCAATAAGTATTCTAATTGTTTTTTCAAGAGTTGGGCTTTTCTTTAATCTCAATTTTAATTGTTCTAATACTTTCAATAAATCAATATTCCAAGTTAATTGATTTGACATTTTCTGAATTTCTTTAGTTAATGGACCATAATTATTATGGCTAAGGGATATTATAGCTTTATGAAAAGGAAGCCCAGCTTTTGTATTGTCGACTAAATCCCTTAAAAAATTTGGAAAAGCAATCTCTATTTCTTTTAATTCTCTAAATCTTACATAATTCATTATTAGCTGTGGAGCAACTATCAAAAAAGCTGAAATGATTATTACATTTCCAATAACACCAGTATCACCAATTAAAAAAGATATAAGAAGCAATACCCAAGATATCAATATTGTTATAAGTAAGATTTTTTTCTCTTTTGACAATTCTATTTTTACCATTTTATCCTTCTCCAGGTGATGATGATTCAATCAAAATTATAAAACCTATTGATATTAAAGGAATGAAAATAAAGATAATGAAAAATTGTATTAATATAATATTTGTTTGGCCCATACCACCAATACCTGACATTAAAGAGGTTAATATTGTAAAAAATATTGCACCTAAAATCAAAGCTGTTAAATATACTTCTAGGTATATTGCAAGGGAATGAGTAAATTCGTTTATACTTCTTCTATAATCGCTCAAAAAACCTTTTGATTTCTCTTCTAAAAGTATTGGGAGATTTCCTCCACTTTTAATTGCTGATAGAATAGACCAAAATAGTTCTCTTAATTTTTTTGAGGGAGATCTCTCAACAGCTTTTTTAAGGCTTTCATTAATATTTAACCCAAAAACATTCATATCATTAACAATATTCTTTGATTCCTGAGAAATTTCTTCATATTCATCAAATTTAGAAAATATCTCGAATATCTTATGTGGAGGCAAACCTGAACTTGCAATAGCAGAAAGATATATTCCAGCAAATGGTAAAATCCTATCTATATTTTTAGATTTTTCCTGTATTATAAACTTTGGATAGTTCAAAAAAACAAAAAAAAACAAAATGCAAATGCCAATAGAAACTGTAGTTGCCATGAATATACTAAAAATTACTCCAAGTTTTAGAAGAGAAAAGATGTAAGCAAATAAAGGCAATTCGATTATAAAAAGTATTATACATGTCAAAAATGCTATGGAAATATATTCTCGGAGGTATATTTTCATTCTACTCTTTTTTAAATCATCTTTTATTTCAGAAAAAAAATGCAAATATGGTTCTATAATTTTCCCTAAATATCTCGTAGCTATTTTATTATAAAGTGACATTAAATTTCCTCACTTATAATATTCATGATTTTATCTGGATAACTATAATATAGATTAATAATTTCTGAAACACTTTTAAGATCAATTATATTTCTTTCTTGCAGCCAGTATAAAATAATCATTCTTCTTTTAAGTTCTTCTATAAGTTCTTCTTCAGTTAACCCACTTTTTATTAAAATTTTCTTTAGAGTTACACTACTATTTTTAATTTCTATTGAATCAAAATCTGCATTCCATTTGAATATTTGATTAATAATAGGTGTATTTTTTTCTCTATCAAAACTAGTGATTTCATATATAGATTGAACTTTCCTTGTGAATTTTCCTTTATACCTTAATTTTGCCAAAAAAACAATTAAATCTAAACTTTGCATTGAACTGGATGACAAATCAATTGGGGGTGTTGTTAGCCTATCTATCAGCTTTTCCATTGAGTCTGCATGAATTGTTGCAAAAGATGGGTGCCCAGTTGCCATTTGCTGGAATAAAACATAAGCCTCCCTACCTCTAACCTCTCCTAATATTATATAATCTGGTCTTTGCCTCATGCTTTCCCTTAATAAATCAAATAAATCTACCTCTCCCATTTCTTTTCCTGCATCAGTTGAAATAGAAGTTCTAGCAACATGAGGAATCCAATGAGGATGGAATAGTTTAAGTTCAGCTGTATCTTCTATACTGACAATTTTCATATTTGATTTAATAAATGACGATAGAACATTTAAAAATGAAGTTTTACCCGTTGCTGTTCCACCAGAAACTAGGACACTGCACCCATAATCAACTGCTAACCACAAGAAAGCCAGTGTTTTGATATCTATTGTTTTATAATTTAAAAGGTGAGTTGTTGTAATTGGGTCTTTTGCGAATTTTCTTATTGTAAAATTCGACCCTCTTCTTGCTATATCTGTTTCCAACGTCCCTTGAATTCTTGAGCCATCCGGCAATGTTCCCTGCAAAAGCGGATCAAGAATTGAAATTGATTGCCCACACAACTGAGCCAATTTAATTAAAAAAGAATCTAAAACTTCTCTGTCCGAAAAAACTATATTTGTTTTAATTGAGCCAAGAATTGGATTTCTATGAAAAATATAAACTGGTATATTAACACCATCACAACTTATATCCTCAATATTTGGATCGTACATCAATGGCTCTATAAGACCTAAACCCAGAAAATCCCTTTCAATATAATAATTTAAAATTTCCTTTTCAATTTCAGAGAGTTTAATCCCAAAATAATCAATAAGTTTCATTGTTTGGGTTTTAAGATAATCTTTTGTCCCTTTTTTTTTCAATTTATTAAAATCAACATCCATTTTTTCTTCTAATATATCTTTTAATTTTACAATCAATCTTTTCATTTTCTGAGATATTTGGGGCTGAACAACAGTATAATTATAAAGGTTTTCATTTGGGTTCAATTCTATTTTTGCATAAGCCATAATAGGCTCGTTTTTATCTGGAACTTCTGGAATTAAGCTATAAGTTGTTGAAAAAAGATTATTTTCTTCTTCGTATTTTATACCAAATTTAGAAACTTTCTTCGTATCGAATTCGGGTATAGTTATCCCTTCTAAATATTCCATATCAACCTTTTTTTCTGGTTCTTTTATTAAAACTTCTCCCTTGATTTCTAATGGTTCTTTTGGGAATGTCATGGATTTGAAAGTGGATTTATCATCTAATTTCCATTTTACCTGAGTTTTATAGCCATCAACCAGTTTTTTAAAAATAACTTTTCTTTTCATCAATTAATCACTTCAATTTTTTTATTTAATTCTTTATTATTAATTTGAATTTCTATTATTTTATTTTCGCTTTTTGATTCTGATTTTGTAAATGTAAAAGTTTTATTTAAATTAAATAATGGGTTTCCTCTTGAATAAAGCTTTTGCGATATTAGAGTTGTATTTAAGCCCCCTTCAGTTAAATTAATCCTGTAATAGTAACCGCCTATTTTTGAAGGCAAAACTTCACGTACGTTGACAGAATCACAAGATTTACAGTTTACTCCCCTAATAATATGAATAGAAACAAGATTATTGATCATAACTATAAGCCTATCCCCTATTCTTTCTTTGAAAAATTCATTTTGATTAAAAAAGAAAGAGCTAATTACCGCAAAAAGGCTAAATGATATTAAAAAAAATATAATGAACTCAATTATAAGAGATTGACCTTTTTTCATCAAACAATAATATTAATTTGTGTTTTAATTAAATTACCTACTTTGTTTGAACTTAACCTTTGAACCCTAAAAAAACCTTGAGTTGATTGTTTTTCGGTATCATCGGAAGTTGTTATTGATATTTTATATATATTTCTAGTAGTTTCATCTTCTAACTCTCTAAACCAAAGCTTATATTGTACTGTTATTTCATTGTCACCCAAAGTAGATTTTCCAAAAATCACCGCAGATTTGTCTATGCCAAGTATACCTGTTTCGTTTAAATTTGGTGTATTTAAAGGGATCCAAGTTGTGCTGTTAGCAATATTGGAAACTTTGGATTCGAACATAAAAACAATACTGTTATTCAATGCACCTGAATAAGATTCTGGGTAAACAGTTATTTTTCCAGGAACTTTTAATTCCAAAGATTCTTCTCCGCCATTTCTAGCTCTATCAACTATCGTAGAATCCAGTTTTTTGAAAAAATTATAAACATCATCTACACTTTTTGCATCTTTTTTCTTTTGAATGATAGAAACCGCCCAAGGGAATACAGTCCCAAGTATGCTTAAGCCTATTAAAACTATTATTAAAGCTGATACAATTTGGGATTGACCTTTTTTCATCTAAACCAAATTATATTTATAAAAAGCAAAAGAAATAGTTAACTCTAGCAATATACTACTTGTCTAATAGCATTGCTTGGAGAAACAACAAGAACTGTATTAGCTCCAGGAGTCCCAGTTACCCCAGTAACACCAGTTGTATGTGGAGCAAGTGTACTAAGAATAAAGGTTGTATTTTCTATGTCTTTAACAAAAATTTTAATATCAGCTTTAGCTACATCGAGTGTACCATCATTGGAGATGACTAAAGTTATTTGGTTACTACTGCATGAAGCGTCTAATATAGAAATGGTTTTAGAGGTTCTACCGCTTACCATTCCTGACATATAAACATATGCAGTTCCAGCTAAAGCAATAGTTATCATTAATAAAAGAATAGTTGCAATGATTGCAGATACACCTTTTTTCACCATAAATTCACCTATATTCTTAGAGGTAATGGTCTTTGTTGGGGAGTCAATTGCGGTCTTGGCCTTACTAGTGGTCTTTTCATTTTTCTGCCAACTTCATCCAATAATTCAATCATCGAATCATTCCTTTCTGTTATTTTTTTATTGCTATTAATTAATTCATCTAATTTGTCAACAACAGGCTTCATTGTTTCTGGACTAGCACCAGATACTTCCTGCTCTCCAGATTCTTTAATAAATGAAACCAATTCCTTCATGTTGATTATTAAATCATCCAATCTTCCAGGTAATTTTGATATTTCTATTCTTAAAGCATCGTTTGATTTTGCTAATTCATCAACTAACATTTGATTCATTCTAACAATGTCAACAACATCATTCAAAAGATCTTTAGTAAAATTTTCTCCACCTGATGTATTTTCCAGTCGGTCCAACCTTTTTTCTAACCTTCTTACAGGACTCATAGAAATCAATTCATATTCATTTGAATCTTCGTTTATAACCATTTTTTCACCTAAGATGATAATATTATGTTTTCTTTGTTTAAATTATTTAGTTTATTAATATAAAAAATTGCTTTATGATAATAAGTAGTTTTTCTAAAAATA
>CAYZVE010000035.1:0-9122 GCA_964481805.1 uncultured archaeon
ATTGTTGATAAGAAGGTGGTAGCATATGGAACTGACCTTAGTAAGGTAGAAAAGAATGCATCTGAAAAAGCAGGAAAGTCTCCTGATGAAATCCCGGTCAAATATATAGATGGTATAGGAGCAATATATGGTTAGATTGCGATTTGAAACAACAAGACTCATATCTCTAAGGTATGAAAACTTCCCTGTCTCTATTGTCAGATTGATTGCTGATGTGAAATTCTGGAAAGAGAGGAAGGGATTTTCTAAAAGCTTTGAAGCAATTGTTGATACAGGTGCCCATACATCTATTATTCCCAAGAATATCTGGAGAGACCTTAAAGTTAAAGTCATTGTAAAGGATACATTCATTGTAGGTATTAACAGAAAAGAGGAATGTCAAATTCCAGCCTCTCTTGGGAAAGCAGCATTTCTCTTAGTTGATGAACACGGAAACAAAAGTAAAATTTTTGACACTTTAACATTTCTTGCCAAAACAGACCAGGTTCCATTGATTGTTGGATTTGCAGATATACTGACAGAGTTCAAGGTAGCTTTTGATTACAGTAGTGGTGAGGCTTATATTGAAGAAAAATCAGGATGAAATGAACTGGTATGGATAGAGAGATTCCTGTGCTATAAAAAGGAGAAGGTAGATGAATGAAAAAGAGTATAATTCTATAATACTTGCTGCATTACTGCATGATGTGGGGAAGAAGTGGTATAATTAACTCAGGAGGCGAAGAATATAAAATACTATGATGCAGATGATGAATATTTTACAAAACATTTTGAGGAATTAGTAGAGAAACATGGTGGCAAGTGGATAGTTATTGCTAATGGAGAAGAAATAGGGATTGCTCCTAAACATAAGATTTCAACTTTATTGAAGAAAGCACGAAAAAAACACCCAAACAAAACTCCACTTGTATCTCCAATTCCAAAAGAGGAGGAGATAGAATGCATTCTATAAGATTTCCATATAAAATCCGAAGGAGAAAAGGTATATTTGAATAATTTGATGAAGTGATTTTTAGAGAAAGAAAACAGGAGATAGAATTTAAAATTTTAGACAAGAGGTGAAATAATGTCAGAAAATAATTCAGAAAAACAAGCAATAATACTTGGTGCATTGTTGCATGATGTGGGGAAGGTTTGTATAATGTATCTGTTAAATATTTAAAAAGGAGGTAAGAGCAATGTCTACTCAACAAACTTTGCAAATACCAGATGAAGTTTTCATTTCTTCAAAATTAACTCCTTCTGATTTATTGAAAGAACTTGCTGTACATCTTTTTGAGGAAGGGAAAATTTCTTTTGGAATTGCCAGGAAATTAGCTAAAATGAGTCATTGGGAATTTCAGCAACTATTAGCAAGTAGAAAAATTCCACTTCATTATGATGTTGAAGAATATTCAGAAGATGTGAAAACTTTAAGGAGAGTAAAACTATGATTGTAGTTTGCAATGCCTCTCCTATTTAAAAGATGTAGGTGAATAAGGAGGCAAATTATGTCAGATAAAATCTCCGAAAAACAAGCAATAATTTTAGGTGCTTTGTTGCATGATGTGGGGAAATTCTATCAAAGAGCACAGGAAAATCCTAAGAAGAAGGACCATCCGCATTGTGGACTGGAACTATTTCAACAAAAAGATGGTTTAAGAGAAAAGCCTAGATTGGCTGAGATATTTTCCAACGATGAACTGTCAATAATAGATTCAGCAATTTTAAGCCATCACGATAGTATAAAATATATCTCTTTAGCCGATGCTCTTTCTGCCGGAATGGATAGAATTCCGCTTAATAATGAGGAAGAGGGCGATCCTTTTACTGACCGTTTAATTTCTATATTCTCTCGTATTTCCATTTCGGATAAACCTAAAAAAGATATGTATTACAAACTTGCACAATTGGGTGAAAATAAACTTTATGAAACCTTTCCTATAGAAGAGAAAAAATATAAAACTGAGGAATACAGTAATTTATTAACTGATTTCAATGAAGAAGTAAAAAACCTAAATTTTGAGAAATTTAGTCCACTTCAAGCAATTGAACAAATTTACTTCTTACTATGGAAATATACATGGTGTATTCCAAGTGCTGCCTATAAAGACGAACCTGATATATCATTATTTGACCACCTAAAAACTACCGCCGCAATTGCCGGCTGTCTTTATGATTACTACCAAGAAAATCCTAATGAAACTTTGAATATTGAATCTCCTGCTTTTCAGTTAGTTGCTGGTGACATTTCTGGAATACAAGATTATATTTTTGGTGTTCTTACTCAACAAGGTAAGGTTGCTAAACGTCTACGCGCCCGTTCACTATATGTTCAGCTTATATCAGAAATTGCTGCACACAGGATAATTCATAAGTTCAATTTATCTTTTTGTAATATTATTTCGTCAGCAGGTGGAAATTTCTATATACTTTTGCCAAATTTGAAAGACACAGAGGAAGAGTTGAAGAAATTACAGAAAGAATTTGACGAATGGACATATAAAAATTTTAAGGCAGAAATTTATCTTACCATTGGAAACATAAGCACATCTGGTAAAGAGTTGAGCGAATATAATAAACTGCTTGATAAGTTGAAAAATAAACAACAAATAAAAAAATATCAACCTTATTACTCAATCCTGACTACAGATGGAAAATGGAATAATAATTTTGTCCTTGATGAAGTAATAAAAGGAGATGAAGATGTGTGTAGTTCCTGTCATAAACATCCAATTAAACAAGATGAAATGTGCGAATGGTGTCTTACTGACGAAAAAATTGGTGCAGAACTACCAAAAGCAAATTTCATTGCCTTTTTCAAAGATAAACAGCAAGGATATCCGATTTTAGATTATTCTTTCAATTTTAACAAAAAAGAGCATTTTACTTATTTAGTTCTTGCACTAAATGATACCTCACAAGTTGGGACAGGTTTTAAATATCTGGCAAATCATATCCCGACAAAAGATGATATAGACTGCACAAGTGCTGAGCATCAGCATGAGCCAAATCAACCTGTGTTCTTTGATTGTATTGCAGATAACTCCAAAGGTGATAGTTTAATTGGTTATGTAAAAGCAGATGTTGATAATATGGGAGAGATATTGAGAAATGGTTTTCAAAAGACAAAACCATCAATTTCAAGATTTGTTTCGCTTTCAAGGATGCTTGAAACATTTTTTGCGGGTTATTTACAAAAAAGGTTAGAAACTGATTTTAGGGATATCTACACCGTTTTTTCAGGTGGTGATGACTTTTTTATAATTGGTCCTTGGAATAGAACAATTGATTTTGTCAGAATGATGAGAAATGAATTTACCAGATTTACTGGTAAAAACCCTGATTTTACATTTTCTACGGGTATTATTCTTGCAAAACCACACGAACCAATTTCTTTCTGTGCTGAACTCGTAGAAGATGAACTTAAAAAATCAAAAAAATATCCTGACAAAGACAAAATTACACTTTTTAATCAAACTATTAAATGGGATGAGTTAGATGATATTTTGTCAGAAGCCAAAAAAGTAATAAACTGGCTTGAAAATGAACCACCAGTTATCTCTCGTGGATTTGTTCATAATTTAAGAAAATACGGTGAGATGAGCCAGGAACTTGACAAAACCAATGATATAAGGTATATTAAATTCGTGCCACTTTTAACTTATGATATTAATCGCAATTTGACCAAAGAGGAGCAAAAAGAAGCAAGAGATTGGGCAATAAAACTGTCACCATTAGTTCAAAAACCAGAAGAAGAAAATTCTTTGCCATTTTTAAGAATCATTATGGATTATGTATTAACTTATACGAGGTGATGAATATGCAAAAAAAATGTGAAATTTGTGGAAAAATGTTTGAAGCAAAACAAGAATATTTCAAGACATGTTTTGAATGTCATAGTAAAGAACAATCCAAATCAAAAGAAAAAACTTCATTAACACAAGATTTATTACTCAAAATTTATTTTGATGAAAAAGGAAATTTGTTGAAGGATATTTTTATTGGAGTGCCTGTTAAGATTGCAGAATTATTTAATAAGAATGGTCTTAAAATTAAACAGTTACGCGATTTTTATTCAATTATTTCTGGGGCACGCACCAAAGCTTTACTTAAAGGAATTGAAATTGCGCGACCTTTGTTATGGCAGTGTGTTTCAAAATTAGAATATCAACTTAAAAGGGAAATAATTCCACAAAGTTTTGTTGATTTTATGAAGTATCATGTTGAGTTGGCACAAAAAGATGAGAAAAGTTTGGATGCATTTTATCAACATCTTGACAGTATTGTTTGCTATTTTCCGAAACAATAAAAAATAAATCTAAAAAAGGAGGGTAAAGGTATGTTGTTAAAAGGGTATGTACAAGTATCTGCGGTGTTAAGATTAAAGAGTGGTTTACACATTGGTGCTGCTACAGCTAAAGATGTGGGAAAAGGGGAACCGTTACCGGTGATGAAATCACTAATAAAAAATTTACCGTATATTCCGGGTTCTTCACTGAAAGGGAAGATGAGGTGTCTTTTGGAAATTAGTTATGGGAAAACACAAAATGGTGGTCCGTGTTCCTGTGGTACTTGTCAGATATGCCTGCTATTTGGAAGTGGGGCTTCTAAAACAACAAATGAACCGACTCGTTTAATATTCAGAGACTGTTCACTTACTCCAAAATCAGCAGAAATGGTTGATAAAATTGGTTTAGAAAATAAACCTGGAGTAAGTATTGATAGGAAGACAGGTATGGCTCGTGGTGGTGCATTATTCCCTATGGAACGCGTTCCTGAAGGTAGTGAATTTGATTTCCAGATTTCTTGTAGGGTTTTTGAGAATGATGATATTGAATCAATTACTAAGTGGTTGATGGTAGGATTTTACCTTTTGGAACAGGACACCATCGGTGGAAGTGGTACTCGTGGTTCGGGTCACATAGAATTTGATGAAATCAAATTTGATGGTAAAGAATTTGACAAAAATTGGCGTGAGGAGTGTTTGAAAATTAAAGACACTCTTCTGAAAGAAATTCCAATAAAAAGTAAATGAAAACATATTGTGTTAAACTAAAAGTAGAAAGTCCTGTATTGACACCATTTCAGGCGGATACTCTCTTTGGGCATCTTTGCTGGATAGTAAAATATTTAGATGGTGAAGAGGCACTTAAAAAGTTTCTTGAACCGTTTAAGTCAGGCGAACTACCTTTTGTTATTTCCGACGGGTTTCCTGCAAATTTACTGCCTAAACCATTGTCTGCTGAAGTTTCTGTTGCTGACCCTGAGCAAAGAAAAAAAATAAGAAAATTAGAGTGGGTAGAAATCCAAGATTTTGACAGAATTAGGCAGGGCGAGAGTATAACAAATTTAGAAATCAAAGAAGATAAAGAACCAATCCGAACAACTTCAACTCATAACATAATAAACCGTCTGACCAATACCACATTATCAGAAGGCGGTGTTTATAGCATCCCCGAAACCGTTATTCCCGAGATTTCAATTTATCTCAAAACTGCTGATGAACAGTGGAAAAACAATGTTGTTAACCTGCTAAAAGAACTTTCTAAATCGGGTTATGGAAGAAAAAAATCTATCGGCAAAGGGCAATTTTATGTAGAAGGAGTTGAAGAATTTAATTTTTCACCAATACAAGATGCTAATGGTTTTATTACTCTTTCCAATTTCTGTCCAAAAGACACAGACCCAACTGAAGGAATATATAAAACTTTTGTCAAATATGGTAAGTTAGGTGAAGAATTTACATTTTGTGGCAATCCTTTTAAGAAACCACTTCTAATGATAAAAACCGGTTCGGTCTTTAAAACAAATGGTCAATCTAAAGATTATTACGGTCAAATGATAGATAAAATTGCTCCTGCTAAAGAATCCGAGGTAATACAGTATGCCTATGCATTTGCTGTTTCTGTTAAATATCAGTAGCTGGGGATATTCAAAGCACTTAGTTGAAGGAAAATATCCTCTCGGCTGGGTGAAATTGAGTTTGGAGGGATAAGATGTGCCTAAGGCAATGATAATTACTGTGGGTGGAACACCAAACCCTATAATTTCATCTCTAAATGAACAAAAACCAGAAATTATAATCTTTTTTGTATCTAAACAAACAAAAGAACAGGTGCAGGATATTTTGGGTAGTTTAGATTATAAACCAAAAGGGACAGATTTAATTATTACAGAATCCGCAGAAGATTTAAATATTTGTTTTAGGACACTTCAGAATGAATTGCCTAAAAAACTTAAAGATTGGGATATAACATCTGATAGTTTAATTGTTGATTATACTGGTGGCACAAAAACAATGTCTTCTGCAATTGTGCTTGCAACAATAGAATTCAGCAAGAATTATTCTTATGTTGGTGGTTATGAACGAGATAAAGATGGAATTGGCATTGTAATTGATGGTAAAGAGAGGATGCTATATTTAAGAAATCCCTGGGATGAAATTGGATACATAGAAAAAAAGAAAATAAACATACTTTTCAATACATGCAGGTATTCAACTGCAATTGAAGAATTAGAAAAAATAATAAATAAGGTAAGTGATGAGAAAAAGCCATTTTTTGAAATGATAAAGGATATTGCAGAAGGATATAAACTATGGGATAATTTCCAGCATAAGCCAGCAAAAGGCACCCTTAACAAAGGATTGGCAAAACTCAAATTATATACATCAGGAGATAAGAGTTTATTGGAGATAAAGGAACAAATAGAGGGTAATCTAAAATTTCTTGAAAATCTATTTTCAGAAAAAAAAGACGAATATATAATTTATGACCTGTTGTCCTCTGCAAAAAGAAGAGGAACACTTGAGAAAAAATTTGACGATGCAACTGCAAGATTATACAGGGTTTTAGAAAAAATCTCACAGGTTGAATTAAAAAATAAATTTGAGATAAATACATCCTGTGTGGATATAAACAAACTACCAGAGAATTTAAAAGATGAATATAAGTTAAAATATACTGATGAAAAAGATAATAAGATTAAAACTCCGCTTTATGCAGGTTATAGAATTTTAAAAGAAAAAGAAAATGAACTTGGAATAAAATTTTTTGAAAAAGAAAAAGAGATTAGAAAAATCCTTGACATAAGAAATAATTCAATCTTAGCACATGGTGATAATACTGTAAAAGAAGAAATTTACAAAGATATGTTAAAATTAGCAATAGAATTTTTTAATATAGATGAAGAAAAAATCCCACAATTTCCATGCTTCAATCTATAACTATGTCCACATTATATCTTCTTGAGCAGGGCTCAAAATTATGCAAGGAATCAAAGCGACTTATCGTTGAAAAAGATGATAAGGTATTGCTTGAGGTTCCTGATTTTAAAATTGATAGAGTCTTTGTATTTGGCAATGTCCAGATAACAACTCAAGTAATGGCACATCTGCTTGAGGTAGGAATTGATACTTCATTCTTCTCCTTCTATGGAAAATTAAGAGGAACATTACAACCGATTAAATCCAAAAATATTTATCTGAGAATGGCACAATATGAAAGATATTATGATAATGAATTTAAACTAAATTTTGCAAAGACAATAGTGGATGGAAAAATTAAAAACCAAATTTCATTTCTTGATAGATACCAGAGAAATCATCCAGAGGTAAATTTCTCTGAATACACAGGAAAACTTACTGAAAGTATATCTTCACTTAAAAATAAGACTCAAGTATCAACTGTTCTTGGGGTTGAGGGATATTCATCTGCACTTTATTTTGAAGCGTTTTCAAAGATGACAAGAGGTGATTTAAAATTTGAAGGAAGAAAACGCAGACCACCAAAAGACCCTATTAACTCACTGTTATCACTTGGATATACTCTAATAACAAATGAGATTTTATCATTGACATCTGGATTTGGATTTGACCCATATATTGGCTATCTTCATCGGATTGATTATGGAAGACCATCACTTGCACTTGATTTGGTTGAACAGTTTAGACTGCCAATAGTTGACAGATTTACGATGAGTCTTGTAAATAAAGAAATTATTGATGAAGAAGATTTTGAGAAAAAAGATGAGGGATTATATCTTAAAGAAAAATCAAGAAAGGAATATTTTACACAGTATGAGAAATATATAATGAGAAGTTTTAAAGTGAATGATGTTGAAGTAAATTATAGAAAACTATTTCAAATACAGACTCAAAAGATGATGAAGACAATTCAGGAAAAAACTCCTTATCAATGTTATTTATTAGAATGAAATGTTTATAATAGTTTGTTATGACATTGCTTCAGACAAGAGAAGAAATAAAGTTGCCAAAAAGTTAAAAGATTTTGGTGAGAGAGTTCAAAGAAGTGTATTTGAGTGTATTCTTGAGGACGAGAAAATAAAGCAGTTAATTAAAGTTATAACACCTTTGCTTGATGGTGAGGAAGACACACTTAGAATTTATAAAATTTGTAAAGACTGTAAGAAGAAGACAGAAATTTATGGATTTGGTGAGATAACTAAGGATGTTGAGGTTTATATTGTATGATGCTCTGTCAAATAAATAACGCTGTGATATATTTCCGCTAACCTTAAGAATGTAAAAAATATAGGGTGATTAGCAGAAATTGAGAAAACTGAAGAAAAATTAGGTAAATAGAAGATATGATGAAAAAATTGGATTTTGAAAACTTGACAAAATTGGAAAAAAGTGTTAGTATTTTCTACAATGAAGGGACATTAGCGGAAATGCACCTTGAAAACCTGAAATTGTGCGGGTTTCAGACCCACGCAGTTGGAATAAATGACCTGATGAAAAAGGGATTGCGACCAAATACATTTCCCTCGCACATTTCCTCCATATCCTTGTTGGAATAAATGACCTGATGAAAAAGGGATTGCGACTTCTCTCTCAAAGTCTCTTTTAATTTTTTTCTTCCAAGTTGGAATAAATGACCTGATGAAAAAGGGATTGCGACCCCAGCAGCGCCTACTGCTCTTAAATAAGCATTTATGTTGGAATAAATGACCTGATGAAAAAGGGATTGCGACTCAATAGCCCATTTTTCTGCCTTAGAATACACACAAGTTGGAATAAATGACCTGATGAAAAAGGGATTGCGACCCAATAATTCTTTTCTGCTCTAAGCAAATCTTTTTGCGTTGGAATAAATGACCTGATGAAAAAGGGATTGCGA
>CAYZVE010000036.1:0-8679 GCA_964481805.1 uncultured archaeon
TTCTAAGAATTTGAGACTCTCAGGTACTTTATCTCTCAGACTGTCAAAGATGAGTTGCTAAATATCCCTGTTCCCAATTTGGGAGTGGGTATGGGTACATATATTGAGGGTGTTTTGGGACATTTTCTATTATTCCTTGGTGAACCATAATTTTCTATTGTATATTTTAACTTTTAAAAGATTTCTCTATTTTACTATATAAAAGTAGTAACTATTTTTAAGAAGATTTTAACTATAAATTATGGCTTAAACTAGCTTCCTCGCCTCTATAGAAGCCTTCTCCAGACTTTTGCAAATGATTGTATTCATAAGCTTTAACCCTTCTTTCTTGGGTTTAAAGTCATTTTTTGCGTCTCCTTCCAGGCCTTCATTCATGAAGTTGGATTCCTTGACCTCCAGTTGCATAGCATGGATGTTGCTGATCGGGTCATTGTATTTTCTGGTGATCGCTCCTCCTTTGTATGGGTTGTTTTTTCTCACTACCAGTCCGAGTCCACTGTTTTCATCTTTCAATACTTTGTACAGAGCTGATATTATTCTCGGGTGAGCGGAAGTGTCATCTAGTGTTCCTAGAGAGAAATCAGGTCTTTCTTTTCCTTTATCCGGGGTATTTTTCAGGGCTTTCGAGCTGAATGAATGGCAGTCTATCAGAAGGGCAAACCCGCATCTCTGCTTCATTTCTTGAATTGATTCTTGTATTAATGAGTGGTATCTGTCGTAGAAACCCAGCAAATACTTCTTTTCCTTCTGGTTATATGGGCTTATGGGAATTGATTTGTTAGAAACCGGGAGCCTGGAGAGCGCGTCAACCCTCAAGTGTTTGGGAAGTTTTTTGATTTTGCTGACATCCTTGAACCTGTTCATATCGACTAGATAAGAGCTTAATTTTGAGGCTATTGTTACCCCTTTCCCAGTCTTGTAGACTTTCTCTGTTAGGAGATCGCTGCCTATGAGTATGTGTTTCTCAAGGTTCATCTTGCTTTTGAACTCGACCGGTATAAGAGTTCCACCATGTGGAATCGAAAGAATATAGTCGTATGTTCTTTTTTTGAGTGTTATGAGATCTTTTGCTTTCATCTCTTTGGTTTGCTTTGTCAGGATATCGAAGACTTTCATATCATTATTATGGGATTCAGGAATTAAACCATTTTCATCAATCTTCTCGACAGTTCATCCATTTCTATCCGCTCCACTTCCCTGACGATTATCTCGCCTTTCCTTGTCACGGTTATCTTCGGCTTGCCTATGTCTATTATTGTTATGAAGCTTGTGTCAGCGATTATTTTTCCGCTGAATTCCTTGAGGATTGCTTGGATTAGTTTGGCTCTGTCGACTTTTTTCTGCGGGGCTAGCTTGAAGGAGTCTTCGCCTTTGCACGGCTTGAAGATGAAGAAGTCTTTCATGAATTAGATTGGAGGTTAGATTATTTGAGGTTTATCGGGTATTTAAGATTATTCGACCTATTTCAGAACATGTCGCCATTGAAAAGATTTTTGAGAATCAGGGAATTTAACCCAGAAACTGATGAAACATACGGCAATCCCCCAGTTGATGTTATATACGATAGCCAAGGCAAGATAGCTGGCGTAGTTGTAAACGGTCAGAGAAGACCCATCAAAAAAGTAGAGGCTTATCACATAGAGCTGGAAGATGGAAGGTATTTGGCTGTTGGAAAATACGACATACATTCAGAGTGATTGTACCTTCTTTTCTGAATTTTTATCTTGATGATACTCTTAAATATTTTAGAACAGTCTATTGAATTATGGCGTACAAAAGACCATTAGATCAAGCTGTTGAGGATTTGTTAAGAGTGGTCACAGTAGTTCAGGGTAGTAATGGTTATATTATGCCTGATGCTAAAGGCCATAATCTTGTTGGCTTGCTTGTTAGAGAAGGATATGGAGATGCAAGGGTAGCAGAAGTGCAAGAAGCCTTGAAGAGAGTATCTGAAAGAAATAGAGTGTAGAAGCCTAAATTAGGAATTATTCACAAAAACACCCCAACCAGCTTTGTTTAAAAAGTAGCCTCTGTTTAAAAAGTCGTGATTCTGTTTAAAAAGTCAAACTTTTACTACAATTTTTATCAAAAGTTTAATATAGATATTTTTAAATAGTTGTATATTAATATTATTAAAAAGATAAGAGGTGATTTTTTGGTTAATGAAAAAAAGTCTAAATGGGGAGAAAGAATGATAAAATTTACAGTTCAATTTTGGACAAATAATCTCCCAAGAAAGTCAGATAATAGAACAGCATGGGGTTCTGGAGCAATACATATTGTAGCAATGAAATCAAGGGGGATAAAACACGACCATGTATTTTTTAATAATATGGAAGAGTTTATGCCAAAATTTCAAGAGTTAATAGATAAACATGAAATTAAATTAATTCAATCAGAAAAAGCAACACAAGTTAAGTTGGTTAATACATAGTGACACTAAAATTTAGTCTCAAAATTCAGATCAAAACCCTGTTCTTTGAGCCTTTCAAGGACTTTCTTGTCTTTTTCAGGGTTTCTTACCCCTTGCTCCAATGCTTTTTGTATCTCATTTACTGATTTATCACAGTTAGTGCATGGGGATTGAACTTCATATTTTTCCTTTGTTTTATAGAATACTGTTTTTGATTTGGACGATGTTTTTGATGTATGACTCTCAAAATGTGATGGTGTAAAAATTACCTTTATAACATTCTTTTTACAAAATGGGCATTCTATTATTACTTCTTCTATCAAATTAACACCATTTCTCTATTAAATACTGATATTTATGTTAAAATATGGACATTATCATTATGAAAATCTTAAATCAGCCCCATTCATCGAAAATTGGGGATGAATTAAAGAGAATTTTGGAAAACAATGATAAAAATGGTTTTGAAACATTTTATATTATTGTTGCTTATATTCAGGAAAGTGGTGTTATAAGGTTAAAACCATCAATAGAAAAGTTCAGACAAACTGGGGGAAAAGTCAAGGCAGTAGTAGGTATAAGTCAAAAAAATACATCCGCCAAAGGTTTAAAAATTTTGTTGCCGTTATGTAACGAAATTTATGTTTATCATAATGAAAATCCGATGGAAACATTTCATCCAAAAGTTTATGCTTTTGAGAAATCAGAGGAAAAAGCCATTGTTTTCGTAGGTTCTAGCAATCTAACTGGTGGTGGTCTATATGTCAATTATGAAATTAATTCCTATGAGGAATATGATTTAAAAGATAAAAATCAGTCAGATAACTTTTCTGAATTTAAGTCTATATTCAATAGTTATGCAACACTGTCAGATTTTTCGAAAAAGTTAGACCAGAACCTAATAAACGAATTATTACAAAAGAATTATTTAAAAGATGATTCTGAAAAAAAATCTTTTTTATCAGCAATACGTTCTAGAAGGTTTGGAAGTAGAGACAGACTTTTTGGTTCAAAAACTTTTCATGCTCCTCCAATTACAAAAGAAGATATATGGAATTTGAAAGGTGAGCTTATTTGGAAAAAAACAAAACTTTTTGGTTCAGATGTTCAACGACCTATATCTAGTGGTAGTGCACCGACAGGTGGAGTAAGATTGACACAATCTAGATGGAAAGTGGATGGAGAAGTTATTAATCAAACAAAATATTTTAGAATGGGTTTATTTGGTGGATTTGATTGGATTCAAGAAACCTCTCATGGAGAAATAACAGAAGTCGCAAAGGTAGTATTTAATGTCAAAATATTAGGAGTTGATAAGGGCATATATGAATTGAAAATAAGACATAAACCAAGTTGGGAGGCAGATCAAAAGAATTATACCACTCTTATATCATGGGGAGAAATATCAAAAACGATAAGAGATGCAAATCTTGTAGGAAAACAACTGTTATTATATGCTCCTCCAGAAGGAGAAACCGAGCCATTTTTCATAGAAATAGTTTAATGACCATTTCTTGCCAATCTTCTTTGAAGAAGTTTTTTCCAAATCCCATTTACCAATTTTATCTCTTTATCAGAAAAACCCAACCTTTCTTTCAATATGATTTTGTCCGTGTATTTCAATATATCGTCTATATTTTTCCCTTCTCGCATCATTTTATCTATTTCACTTAGGACATCTTCATTCTTTTCATTATATGGCAAGAGTATGTTTTCTGCTTCGTTGGGCATCAATTCCAAAACACCACCGCCATGACTTCTTCCACATATTTCCGCAAAAGCAAGAGAAAGAGAATTGTAATAACTTGCAACGAAAGCATTAAGATTTACCCCTTTGCCATTTAAGAGATTCGTGTCTTTTTTTATTTTAACTCTATGCATTGTATCTGTTGTGTATGCACCTACTTCATTAACTATAAGTTTTGGGTAAATGTTGTTCCTTCTGATAAATAATGCATCTGATACCCAAGCAGAAGGAACTATTTGCCATTCTTCTCTTATTCCACATTTATATCCTTTATTAATACCAAGACTTTCACCTTCTTTTATGTATTCCAATGGTTTACCCTTGATTTCTTTAATTAAAGGGAAATAAAGAAATTGGGCTCTTGCACCAAGTTCAACATTTTTTTCCCAATCTTTTTTATTAAATATGAGACTTGGCACTTGAACGCTTCTGCCAACCATAGGTTTTGAATAAGCTAATAAATTATATTTTTTAACTGTAGATGACGGGACTGTAAAAAACTTATTATCACCTGTTGTCATACCAACTTCAATACTTGCATAATATCTCATTGGTTTTATTTCTCTTTGATTAAATAATTTTTCTATAAAATTTATTTCATCCTGTTCCAAAAAATAAAATGTCCATTTGTTGGATTTGAAATCTATTTTCTTTTTTGGGCTTTTTAATTGTGTAACATCGATTTTTTCTAAACCATCAGTATTTTCAATTTCTAAATGCTCTATAAGATGTGTTTCACTCTCATTTTTCTCACATAATAAAAGAATTATCTCTTGTTGTACTTTTGGAAATACCAATCTCCTGAATGATATAATATTTATCTTATTGTAGAAGTGAGATAGAAAGTTTCTAAGTTGTTTTGCATATGAAACTTGTAACAGTTCTGCTGGAATTACAAAACCTATTCTCCCATTCCTTTTAAGCAATAAACTACAACCTATGACAAAAGATACCCAAGCATTCATAAGCTTTGAATATTTCAATTCTGTCTTTTCGAATATCTTTTCCGCCTCTAATCGCTGTTCTTCTAGAAAATATTGATAACGAATGTAAGGAGGATTACCAACTATCAAGTCAAATCTGTCATTTGTTGAATTGAGATATTTGTAAAAGTCTTGATTTAGGATTTTTGTATTTAAGAGGTTAATCTTACTGGATTTATTCGCTTCTTCTTTATCTATCTCTATTGCAGTTATGGAATTATACTTGAATTTATTATTTTTTATTTCTTTTAAGAAAATACCATCACCACAACTTGGTTCTAAAATGTCAAAATTTTCATTTCCATTTACAGCCCATCTCAAAATGAAATTTGCAATAGACGATGGGGTATAAAACCCTCCCCTTAATTTTTCTCCAGAAATATTTTGGATTAATTTCATTATTTCTTACCTTTTTTATTATTTCTCACTCTATCTCTATCCCAATACGGGGACTTGCACTCTGGATTGGGACATACTTTTGGCATTATGTTAGGGTCTCTTGGATACCATTCGTAATGACACCTTTTGCACTTCAACTTGCCATCAGAGAACTCATTACCGCACTTGGGACACTTGACCATACAAACACCTAACTAAATTTTGATTTCTGTGCATATTAGTTACTACATATACCTAATATGATTGATTATATTTAATCATTATGAGTATATAAGAATTTCGGTGTTGCACTACTATACCGATAGGTATATATACCTAAAGGTATATAATATGTATAGAGAAAAGGTGATAAAAATGCAGATAGAAGAAATGAATGAAATAAGAAAGCAAAGGGGCATGGAGATAGTCCACAAATGCCGAATAATGAAGCGGGAGAAAGGCGGTTATGTTGTTCCATCCCAGTCTGGAGAAGGTGCTTATCTGGTAAGGTTTGTCAAATACAAGCCTGTATGCGAATGCCAAGATTTTGAGAAACGTGGCATATTAGGTGTCAAATGCAAGCATATCTGGGCTGTTGAAATCACGATTAACAAGCAAGTCCATGAGGACGGCTCAACAACAACAACAATCACAAGGAAAACATACTCACAGCATTGGCATGAATACGACCAAGCACAAATCCACCAGAAAGAGAAGTTTCTGGAGCTATTGTCCGACTTGTGCAATGGAATAAACAATCCGACCTACACTTTCGGAAGACCGACTTTGCCACTATCTGATATGGTGTTTGCCTCAGCTCTGAAGGTATTCAGCACATTCTCTTTGAGAAGGTTCATGACTGATATGAGGACTGCAAAAGAAAAAGGATATTGTGACAAGGTCTCATGTTATTCAAGCGTCAGCAACTACATGAGAAATCCTGAGATGACTTCTGTTTTGCTGGAATTGATACAGAAGTCTTCTTTGCCATTGAAAAATGTAGAAACTGATTTCGGTGTTGATTCCTCTGGATTTTCTACTTGCAGATTTGACAGGTGGTATTCTTTCAAGTGGGGGAGAGAAGTCAACTCTAGAGTGTGGATTAAGGCACACCTGATAAACGGAGTGAAGACCCACATCGTAACAGGGGTAAAGATAACGAAAGCTCATGAGAATGACTGCCCGCAATTTCCAGAACTTGTTGAAAAGACTGCTGAGAACTTTGAGATAAATGAAGTCTTGGCAGACAAAGCCTATTCCTCAAGGGATAACATTTCTCTTGTAAAAAGTCTTGGAGGGACTGCTTTCATTCCATTCAAGAGCAATGCGACAAGCACATCAAGAGGCTCTACAACATGGAACAAGATGTATCATTATTTCATGCTAAGAAGGGAAGAGTTCCTTATTCACTACCACCAGAGAAGCAATTCAGAAACAGTCTTCCATATGATAAAATCAAAATTTGATGATTCGGTAAGAAGCAAAGAATGGGTTTCTCAGGTGAATGAGGTATTGCTGAAAGTCCTTTGCCATAACATTTGCGTGGTCATTCAGGAGATGAATGAGTTGGGAATTGAAGCTAATTTCAATGAAAACAATAATGTTAATATATGAACTATAAACCTATTATTTTCTGTATAAGTGGTCTAATTTTTTCAATAAAGTCTATAGCACCAGCTACAGTAGAAACCTTTTCTAAACTGTTCCATGCAAGTTTAATGATATTCACATTTGGTTGGTTCTTTTTTAATTGATTTTGTATTGTGCCAATTTCTGCTTGATAATTCAATTTTTCTTCATCTGTCAAATTACTCATACGAATATATCTATCTAAATCTTCCAAAATATTAAACAACCCAATATAATTTCCTTGAATATAATTATTGTCTCCAATCGAAACTATTCCAGTAACGTTTTCGATTTTTATTCCTGCATTTTTATTGGGCTTTTGAAACTTCGAACTCCCATCAAAGTAATCTATACCATCAGAGGAGATTTTATAAGAAGTCTTTTTTGTTTGAATTCTTTGTTTTCCAGTAAAAAATTGTGATTCCTCAACTAATTCATTAATCCATCTGTTATCTATCAGATATGATAGATTTCTAACTACTTCTTTTCTCTCAACACCTTTAGTTTTTAGGTCTGCTGTTATTTTACTTATAGGTAATTTGAAACTGCTCATACCTCTTGTATTTTTCCATATGTCATAAAAATATTTTAGGATAAGTGTGCGTATATCATCGTCAGATAATATCAGCTTTACAGATTTGATCATAATTGAAAATTAATATTATACACTTAAAACTATACTGGTTTAACTGAAATTATTACTTTTTGACCTTCTTTAATATCAAGAAGTTTGTTTGTAGTTTTTAGTCCATCTTCAGGATAAAGTATTATGTGTAGGGTCTGATTGAACAGATTCACATTTTTAAACTTTGAATTAAATTTAATATTTTCATTTTTCATTTTTTCACCTATTTTCTCTTTGGTATTTTCTCAATAAACAGAATGTTTCTGTCAGGGTCTTTTCCAATATAAACTTTAGTTCCTTTTTCCCATTCCATACGTTCTATTGCGTCAATTGGTATTGTTACTGTGTATTGTTTTCCTGTATAGTTTATTGTTGGCATAATATTATTTTAATATTAAATTAATATTAATAGATTTGCATGGATTGAACCCAATTTCTATTAAATTATTCCATATGAGTGGAGTAAAGCCCAAATTCCTATTATTGTTGATGCTATTGTCAAGAAGAGAATTGCATATTGAGTCCATAGTGGAGGCTGAGATTTTTCCATTCTTTCCTGTAATTCTCTTATATCTTCAAGCAAAACATTAGTTTTGAATGGTTGGGCGTTTTTTTCAGCATCATATTGAAATATTTTACTTATTGATTTTCCCATTCTATTAATTGAATCATTGTATGCTTTTGCACTCCCAATAACCGATTCTAATAGCGAGTTTTTTTTAGGTGATAGTGGTTTTTCTGATTTTTCAGATTCCATAAATAAAATTAGCTTGATAAGTTAATATCTGTTTAAAAAGTCGGTTTTCTGTTTAAAAAGTAAGGGTAAAAATGGACTTTTTAAACAAAGCTACCCCAACCACAACCTTTAAATACCTTCCTCACCATGTTAATTGAAGTTAAAGTG
>CAYZVE010000037.1:0-8650 GCA_964481805.1 uncultured archaeon
AATAATACAAGATGCTGACTTGGAATATTACCCAGAGGACATATTGAAGATGATTTCTTTTGCTAAGAAAAATAAAGCAAACGTAGTCTATGGCAATAGATTTGCATTGAATGATAACAATTGGACTTATCCATCCCATTTTATAGGAAATAAACTCATAACGTCGATGTTGAACATTTTATACGGAACAAAATTATCAGATGTTGAGGTCTGCTACAAATTATTCAAAAGAACACTCATTGATCCAAATGATCTGAAAGCAAATGATTTTAGAATAGAGCTTGAGTTAACAAGACTCCTATCAAAAAAGAGTAAAATTTATGAGATTCCTATAAGATACAATCCTAGAACAAAAGATGAGGGTAAAAAAATAGACATAAATGATGGTTTTAAGGCCTTTTGTTGGTTATTAACACACCCAAAAAAATAGTTACTTTTATAACCCTAACTATGCAACCTATTTCAGTGTTTGGATGAGTTTCACTATAATAATTCCAGTCTACAATGAAGAGGAGCTTATAGTCAAAAATGCTGATAAACTAGTAGAATACCTTAAAAAACTAAAGGAGAATTTTGAAATAATAATTGTTGACAATGGAAGCACAGACAAAACAGTTGAGCTTGGGAAAAGCCTTGAAAAAAAATACCAGAAGAAATTCAAAATTCTAACCATCCCGGAAAAAGGTTATGTTGGTTTTGCCTTTAGAGAAGGTGTTAAAAATTCATCTTATGATAAAATAATCTCTCTTGATATGGATTTAAGCATAGATCTTAATTTTATCCCAAGATGTATTGACCTTCTTGATAATAATAGCATAGTTATAGGGTCTAAGAAAGTTGGAAAACAAAACAGGCAATGGTACAGAGTTTTTGCAAGCAATATTTTTATCTGGTTAACTAAGCTTATCCTTAATTTGGGTTATGAAGATTATTCTATGGCAGCCAAAGGTTACAGGAAAAAAGATATACAAAAATATCTTAAACATATAGACAAAGGTTCAGCCTATGTTTTCGAGCTTACATACTGGGTAAAAAAAGAAGGTAAAAATATAGCACAAATCCCAACTATATGCAACGATACCAGAAAGAGCAAATTCAATATAATAGATGAATCTCTTTATCGTCTCAGAAATTTGATAACCTTGTGGTTGCTGAAGAGGATATAAGCAATCAGGAAAATAATCCCAGAGATAGTCAATGCATAACCAGCGACATCAATCCAGCTAGTTCCATACCACATTCTAACTTCTTCTTGTTCTGGAAATACTAGCATGAGTGAAGGTGACACCAAATAAACTTTGTCAGCACCTTCTACTTTCCAGTTTGGATGGTATGAGATTCTAATTATATGCGGTTTGTAAGGGCAGTTTGTAGTGAATTTAATTTCTTCGTTTGAAACGATTTCATTTATTACACAATCCTTCTGTTCAAATGGTATTTTTTGGATGTCGCTTAAGTTTTCTATTGCCTGAATGCCTTCGATATTGTCTTTAGTTTTTATTATTGGGACATCAACAAGATCATAATCTTTGAACCATTCATAAAAGAAACTTTTCCATTCTTTTCCTTGGTAAATAACTGGCTGAAATTCAGGAACAATTACATAATGGTTTTTATTTGTGGTTAATTCGTATATTTCTATGTCCCCTATTTTTTCAAGAAATTTATATTCTGAAAAATTCTTGATTTCATTTTTGACTTTGTCACTTGTTATTATGAAATTATTTACATTGAACATTTCCAGATGCTTCGTTCCTGTTGTTAGGTTGAATGTGGTGCATTTATAAATATTCCAGAATGGGCATGAGCTTTGCTCGCCTATTTCCGATTGTATATAAAACACAAAAGGTGAAGAGATGCTTGATTGCATGAACAACCCCTCTAATGTAGACCTTCCTGAAAAATATGGCAGCATCTCAAATGCCCTAGTTGTCCCGTAGCTATTATATTTATCTGAATGTTCGTATACAACCCTTGGGTCAGACTGATCCCCAGAAACAAAATCATTTACACCTTTAAAATCTTTCCATAAGTTTTTGTTTTCAAATCCTTCATAATTCCATTTAACCCAATGCTTGATAAATGTAACATTGCCTTGAACAAAATAAATTGTTAGCAGCAGGATAATCAATGGTATTGTCCAATGCTTTAATGAAGATATTATTTTTTTCAGTGGTTTTATTTCAGAAAACAAATCATCATCAAAAAGGCATGCTGGTATTATCATTATAAAAAGTTGGACAAAAGGTATGAATCTTATATTTATCAAGTTAATGTGTTCTGCAATTAAAAAGAAAAATAATGAAATCACAATAGAATAACCTAAAAACATAATTCTATTATCTTTTTTAAGAATTCCAAGAACTAATGTAAATGAAGTGAGAATAGCAAAGTAATTTATCGGTGTTGGAAGTACCTTTTTCAAATCAACTTTCCATGTATCTTTATATGGGGTTGTGTAAGCCATGTTCAAAGCAAAAGGTATTGCCCAAAATGAAACAAATAAAAATGCTAGAAAATATGTTTTAAAAAAGTAAAGGGTTGCCTTCTTGAATTTATTTTTTTCAAAGACTCCCTTAATGAATAGGAAGCTTGAGGAAAAAAGTGCAAAGAATGCAGTATAAACATGGCTTAAAGCCACCAAGGAAAACAAAAGTGAACTTTTGACCCACCCCTTATTTTCATTGAAGCCTTTATAGAAAACCCCAAGAAATAGAATTGAAAAAGCTAGCCCAAAGCTATGGGAAAATTCACCTGCTAAAGTGCTGGGTATATTTCCTCCCCACATAGAATTAGCTTCCATAAAAAGAAACGGCAGTGTCAGAATAGCTGCTACAACAGGAGTTGGAAATTTAAATTTCATGAGCTTGAATGAAAAATATGTAGCTATTGGCAGAAGAAAAGTTCCAAGCAAAGTAACAATCTTAAAACTTATTTCAAGTGGTATAATATAACTTAAGATACTCATAAGAAAAAATGCTGGCAAAAAATAGAATTGAAACATTGGTATTCCCCCATACCATCCGGGAGCCCAACCTACAAGTTTTAGTTTTGGAAGAAGCTCTGTTTTGAGATAATAAGCTGGATAGAAATCAGAACCCATATCTCCTCCTGATGTTGTGCTTTTAGATAAAATATATTTAGGGTCAATGTATATCAGAATAAAAAAAAGTATTGCAATTAAAGCTAACAGATTCACCAAGTTCTCTTTGTTAAAGTTAAATTTTCTTTTCATTTTAAAACCATGAGGAAAACTCCACTTGAAATGAGCATTATACCCACAAATCTTATTAACGTTAAATTTTCTTTGAAAAAAATCCAAGCTAGTATAGCAGTGAAGATATACCCAACTCCTATTAATGGATAAAGATAGCTTAACTCCCCTCTTGATAACGCAATCATCCAGAACAAAGAGGAAACAGCATAAAGAGACATTCCTATAAAAACATATTTTTGAAAAACCATTTCGAATATCTTATGGGTAAATAAATCTTTTAAAAAAACTTCTCCAACAATATTCATCCCCTTTTTAATCAAGAGCTGCCCAGTTATGTCAAAAATTATACATATTCCAACTATTGCTAATACATGCATTTTACCACTTTTGATTATTATCTCCTCAATTATTTTGTTTTAAACATTTTAAGTATACTTTATTCCTTGAACTTTATTGTAAATTTAGATTTTACCTGATAGAACAGAAAAATAATTATCAGAACTAATGCGCCTGCAATTGGAAACCATTTGGGAATACTTAGCTCTTTTCCTCCAACAATCTTGACCATACCACTGCTCATGCTAGAAAAATGGTAATCATCTTCATATTCAACCGAAGCTAAGACAATATAACTGCTTCCTTCCAAGCCAGCGAAATTAGAAAGTTTGAAAACAATATCCTTTTCCTCTTTTGACGCTACATTAACAGTTTTTTCAATTATGTCTGATGAAAGTTCATTTGGTAAAATTAATTTAACATTAACATCGTGATCAAGCTGATCTATATTCTTAAGTTTCAAAACAAGATTTTTGCTTCTCTTTCCATTGAGCTCTATATTTTCAAAAATACCATTAATTCTTGAAGAGTGAGGATTCTTATAAGTTATAGTAACAGGAGAAACTGAAGAGAATGGATAACCATTAGCATCTGTGTATTCAGTCAACAAAAAAATAGGATAATTACCTTCTTTGAGGCTATCTTTGGCAACAACAGAAAAATTGCTTTCATATGGTTTATTAATGTCTAATGTTCCTATATGAATAGGCTGAGACGAAAAATAATCTGTCACTAATGAGACTTGAACATTATAAGCAAATTCATCTCCAGAATTTGTTAAAGTAACTTGGACCGAACCTTGATCTGTAGTTAAAATATCAGTAGTGACAGAGGTTGTCAGGGAAATAGTTCCTGCCAAAACTAAACCAGGAAGCATTAAAATAATCATAAATATACTCCATTTCATGAAAAAATTAATGGAGATTAGAAATTAAATAGATAATTGATAAAAAAAGGTCAGATTTATATTTAAAAGTAATAATTAATTAGAATATTAGAGAAACTTTTAAATAGTTTCTAAACGTTTATTTTGTTTGAACTCTGTGATCAGTTGGGAGAGAAAGTATGCCAATCTTAAGTTTAACTTAAGTTTGTAGTCCTAGTTGGTGAAATTTGTTAGTAAGATATATAACCAAATATGGTGTGAATCTCAAACCAATTCGTGTGAATATCAATCAATTCCGGTTGATCCTGCCGGAGGATACTGCTATTCGGATTCGACTAAGCCATGCAAGTTGAGAGTCTTCGGGACTCGACGAACTGCTCAGTAATATATAGTTAACCTAACCTAAGATCAGGGATAATCTCGAGAAATTGAGGCTAATACCAGATAGATATTCTGGTCTGGAATGATAGAATATCCAAAGATCCGTCGTCTTAGGATGGGACTGTACCTTATCAGGCCTGTTGGGGGTGTAATGTACCCCCAAAGCTATAACGGGTACGGGCCATGAGAGTGGAAGCCCGGAGATGGATTCTGAGACATGAATCCAGGTCCTACGGGACGCAGCAGGTGCGAAAACTTCACTATGCATTAACGTGCGATGAGGGAATCTGAAGTGCTATAGCTTTGCTATAGCTTTTTTTAAGTTGAAACAGCTTGAAGAATAAGGGGTGGGCAAGACAGGTGCCAGCCGCCGCGGTAATACCTGCGCCCCAAGTGGTATCCAGTTTTAGTTGGTCTAAAGCGTCCGTAGCCGGTTTTGTTAGTCCTTAGTGAAATCTATTGGAAAACTGATAGGCTTGTTGAGGATACTGCAAAACTTGGGATCGGGAGAGGGTAGAGGTACTGCTAGGGAAGGGGTAAAATCCTATAATCCTAGTGGGACCACCTGTGGCGAAGGCGTCTACCTAGAACGAGTCCGACGGTGAGGGACGAAACCTAGGGGAGCGATCGGGATTAGATATGTGAAAGAAAGAATAGATAGATTAAACATCTTTCTTTCACACTAAAAACCCCGGTAGTCCTAGGTGTAAACGATGCCCACTTGGTGTTACAAACCTTAAGAGGGTTTGTGGTACCGGAGCGTAGGTGTTAAGTGGGCCACCTGGGGAGTACGACCGCAAGGTTGAAACTTAAGGGAATTGGCGGGGGAGCACACAAGGAGTGGAGGCTGCGGTTCAATTGGATCCAACGCCGGAAATCTTACGGGGATCGACAGCAGGATGAAGGTCAGTCTGAAGGGCTTACCAGACAAGCTGAGAAGTGTTGCATGGCCATCGTCAGCTCGTACTGTGAAGCGTGCGGTTAAGTCCGTTAACGAGCGAGATCGACATCCTATGTTGCTAACTCGAAAGAGTGCACTCATAGGAGACCGCTAGTGATAAACTAGAGGAAGGTGTCGGCAACGGTAGGTCAGTATGGCCTGAATTTCCCCGGCTACACGCGGCCTACAATGTATGAGACAATGGGTTGCAACTCCGAAAGGAGAAGCCAATCTCCTAAACTCATACTAGGTACGGATCGAGGGTTGTAACTCACCCTCGTGAAGCTGGAATTCCTAGTAGACAAACGTCATTAAATCAGAGAATAAAAATGAACTCTGATGTGGAGTCGTTCGTCGAATATGTCCCTGCTTCTTGCACACACCGCCCGTCAAGCCATCCGAGTGGAGTTTAAATGAGGCGCTCTCTTATTGGGAATGTCGAATTTGGGTTCCGCGAGGGGGGCTAACTTCAAAAAGTCAAATATTATATGGCTTTTGAAGGCTCAAAGTCGCAACAAGGTAGCCGTACGGGAACGTGCGGCTGGATCACCTCCTTTATATTTTACTAACAATCACAAATGACTAGGACTATAAAATTCTCTTGAAACAATTTATTAGTTTTGCTTCACAAATTACATCATGGAAAAAGAGTATTGGTTCGTTGTAATCACAGGTATCCTTTCTGGAGGAATTGTTTTTTCTGGTCAAGTCCTTGCTAATTTAGGTCTATCTTTATATGAAATTTCAATACTTCCTTCGATATTTTCAATAATACTACTTTTACCATTTATTCTCCTAAAGAAAGAGTGTAGAATAACTAAAGATAAACTCGGCATATTAGTTGTTTATGGGTTAATCTCTGCAGTTTTAGGTCTTTCACAGTATGGTGCTGTTATACTCGGGGTCCCTGTCGCTATTGTTGTACTTTTGCTCTATACCTAACCATTTTGGACTATTATTTTTAGCAAGTTGTTTTTGAATGAAAAAATAACTAAATACAAAGTTTTTGCAGTCATAATTGTTTTACTTGGGATAATTTTTCTTGTGAATCCTTTCCCTCTAAGTAATGTTGAAAATTTATATGGGATAATCGTTGGACTGCTTGATGGTATATCTTTATCAGCTTGGGTGATTTTTGGGAGGGTTGCTGGGAAGAAGAAAATACATCCTATTACTACCAAATTTAGTTACATACTATTTATGATGATATTTTTAGCAATCTCTTACCCGATAGTTAATTTTCTTGTAAAAGAAACCTCGATAATTTCATTCTCTGTAAACCAGTGAGTAAGAATGTGGATATATTTACTAATTTTTGAGCTTTTTTGTAGTATAACTCCCCATCTATTCTATTTTAAAGGAATTGAAAAAGTTACAGTATCTGATGCCGGAGTAATTTTATTACTAGAACCTATTGGTGCAACTGCTTTGGCGGCTGTATTCTTAAGACAACCAATTACAGTAAATATCATTATCGGTGGGTTGTTAATTCTGATTTCAAACTACCTAGTAATTAAAAAGAAAGACTAAGAAGAAATAATTTATAAACTTAAACACGCAAATTAATCTAGAGTTTATTGGGCCAATAGATCAATTCGGTAGATCGTCTGGTTTGCATCCAGAAGGCTAGGGGTTCAAATCCCTTTTGGTCCATATATTTTTCTATTTTTCACTACTGAAAAGTATTTAAACTTTACTATCCTTAATAATTGCCTATGAAATGGGTTGATCAAACGACTTTAATTGGAATAATTTTAGATGAAGAAAGAGTTAGTGCAAAAGAATTACATAATTTAGTTTCAAATCGAAAATTGAGAGAGATATGTGGAATTACCAATAGTGAACGCCTGTTACTCAGAGATCTTTATACAGCTTTACAATTTCAAAATGAATATGAAACAATTGGGTATTTAATAGTATCAGGTTACCGAATTAACCCTCAGGTCGAAGAAATCCTGAGGAAATATACTGCTTCTAGGTAAATTATTAAAACCTATCGCCAGAACAAATAAAAGGTTTGACTTCTTCTTAACTATTCATGTTTCCTGAAATAAAATTCAAAGATTGTGACCCTAAATTAGTCAAAAACCTAAAAAATGATATTTTAGAAGCTAAGAGCTCAATTTTAGAGTACTCACCATCAGATTTCAATATGGGAAAATTGGATAGGATTAGGTTAAGAGTCTTTAAATTCCAGAGAAAGGAGACTTGCAACGAATTTTTCATCATCTTGGGCAACAAAAAGTATGTCTGCCTTAACTCCTCGTTTCTAAAAAGAAGATATTATGCAGCATTACAACATACCTTACATGGTATAGCCCATCATTTTTCCCACTTCAGAGATGATATAGGGGATGAAGTATTTTGTGAGTTTGTCTCATATTCAATTCTTAGAAAAATGATTAGTAAAAAAGGTAAAAAATTTGAAAGAAGAATCATAAGAAGTGTCATGAATTCATCCCCAAAGGATTATAATAGCTATTATAGAGTTGCAAAAAAACTTGATAAGAAAAAAAATGGGTTTTTAATTGAATTAAATGAAAAAGTGAAAAATAAAAGAATCTCAGAGACGAAAGAAAAAACAATGTTCACAAGGCTTCTTAAAAGAAAAATTAAGAAATATGATTATGTTATTAAAGAATTACCAGAGTTGGAGAAAGGTTTTAAAGAAATTTAATAGGAATCTAATCTTTAAATTCTGGATCAAATCCTCTCATAAGACCTCTTGTATGTATTGTTCTTATAATTTTTTTCCCATAAGGATAAAACTTTCCCCTTGTTCTTGATATAACTTGGGATAAATTGTATGAACATCTATCACGACTTAAATTCTCTTCACCATCATATACAATTTTATATGCATCATCATATGGTAAAATCCACCAATCCG
>CAYZVE010000038.1:0-8612 GCA_964481805.1 uncultured archaeon
TTTGCCATTGAATTATTGAGTTCAAAGATAGGAAATAATTCTGGGAAACTACAGACGTACTTAAAAACAATAGGTATATTAATACCAAAAAATCCTTATGAATTATCTACGTGGACAATTAACAATTATGGAGATTATTCTATATCAATCACATCTTGATTTTTTTAATGCTAAAAATAATTAATACTTCTCTGCCCAAATAATATCCATGCAGGTCAAAAATGCAATGAATTCCAAAGTGATTGTTGCAAATAAAAATGTTTCTATAAAAGAAGCAGCAAGGATCATGACTAAATTTAAAATAGGCTCTCTGATTATTCTTGAAAACGATAAAATAATAGGAATAGTCACAGAAAGTGATATCATTCGAAAAGTAGTTGCGACAGGCAATGATTCATCAGGAACATTAATAGAAGAAGTAATGACAAAAGATGTTGTAACTACAGATGTTGAGGTAGATTTAGGGGAAGCATGCCAATTGATGGTTGATCATAAAATTAAACGATTGCCTGTTCTTCAGAGAGAAAAACTAGTTGGTGTTATTACAACAACAGATATTATTGCTGTTGAGCCCAAGCTTATTGAAATCCTTGCTAAAATCATGCTAGTTTCTCAGAATCAAAGTATTGCTGGATAGTTACTTATATGTAGTAAAATATGGAAATGTTTAAATACAGCTAAATCTATAGGTTAAAGTGATTTTATGAGTAGAAGTGTAGTAATAGTGGATGATGAAGAATCAATTAGAATTTTAGTTGGTAGAGTAGCACAAAGAAAAGGTTATCAAGAAATATTTTATGCACCTAACGGAATAGATGGTTATTCTACTATTGAAAGAGAACATCCAGATGTAATAGTAACTGACGTAAATATGCCTAGAGGAGATGGTATATCAATGATGGAAAGAGTTAGAGGAATTGAAGGTTATACACCAGGGTTGGTTGTTGTCATGAGTGGAAGGGATTTACCTGAAGCTAAAAGTAGATTAGGTTCATCTTATCAGTATATAGAAAAACCTGATATTATTGATCCATTAATGAGACTCCTTTAATAATTAAATATTCTCTCTCCTTAATTAATGGATATGATGGATAAAAAAATCCTGAGAAAACAATTTCAAAATCAGATAATCCTATAATCATGTACACGTGTTCACAATTATATTTTGTAATATGGAAATACTTAAGTAAAATAAATCAAATAATATGAACAGGTGTTCATAATTGACAGGTCCCCAAAAACCAGAATTAGTAAAAAAAATACTAACAGAACTTAAAAAATATCCAGAAGGTGTATGGATAAGGAAGTTAGCTCGAGAATTAGACGAACCTGTATCTACAATTCACAAATATATGATCACAAAAGAAAGAGGTTATCCAGGAGAGAAGGTAGATATAGTAAAAAAATTACCCGCAGATCTTGGTGGTAATACAATAATTAGATTAAAAAAGTGTTCAGGATGAAAAATAGAGAAGTTGGTTTGTGGGATTTACCAGATGATAAAGTTTATCTAAAAATTAAAAGTCCTTTCAGAGAAGATTTTTTTAATTATGCCATTAAAATTTCTGGCAGTATGGTTAAGTTAACTAAATTACTTAATTTTAAGAGTCATGATAGTATTCGAGGGTACAAATATGGTTATTATTTTATTCCTTTACGAGTTGTTAAAGAAATTTTATTAATGTTTCCTAAAATCGAGCGAATTAATATCAAAAAACAAAGAGAAAAAAACATAGAAAAACTAAAAACGATGCGTGGTAAATCAATTAAAAATACACTACCTATCAGGTTTTCATCTACATTAGCAAAAATAGCAGGACATTTGGTTGGGGATGGCGGCATAAGAATTCGTAATGGTGCCTATACTGTAAGATATGCTAATAACTCCATTATTCTCATTGAACAATTTGAAAAAGATATGTTAAAAGTTTTCCTAGGGGTTAATTCTAACAAATATTTTCAAAAAGAAAATAGAAAGGACCAAACATACCATATATCTTTTCCTGCTATTACTGGAGTAATTCTCACGACTTTATTTGGACCATTAGAGGGAGATATGAAGCATGTTCCCGAGGTGATTCTAAAATCAAGTAAAAAATCAAAAAGTTTATTTTTAAGGGCTCTTTTTGATGATGAAGGTTCGACACCTTCATCTAATTGTATTAGATTAGAAATGGCGAATAAAGGAATTATAGAAGCTATGGAAAAAATGATAAGAGAATTTGGTATTAAACCTGGAGAAATAAGAGAAATAGATGACCCAAATAGCAAGAAAATTAAATACAACTTTCATATCAGTGGATTTTATGATTTACGAACATTCAGTAAAAAAATAGATTTTGATCATTTAGAAAAAAAAGAAAAATTAAATTTTCTACTCAAGAAATATAGACATATCCAATACAAACATAGAGAAACAAAAGATCTAATTATTCACAAATTGAAAGATAAAAAAATGAGTTTGTATGAATTAGCCCAAAATTTAGAGAGAAAGCCTACTGCAAAATTCAGAAAAGGGGTTCTTGATCTTGAAAAAAATGGTATTATTAAATCAAATATGCTTAAAAACAGATTAAAAATTTATTCTATAAAGAATATCAATAATTAAGTGGTTAAAGATGGTTATAAAGAAAGATTTGATAAAACAATTTCAAAAAAATCCAGAAAGATATTGGAAAGTAGAACTTTTCGATAATTTAGGATTTAAGAGGAGACAATGTGGAAAATGTGGAAAATTTTTTTGGACACTTACAGAACAAAAAATATGTAATGACGCTAGTTGCCGTCCTTATGATTTTATTGGAAATCCACCAACAAGGAAAAATTATGGTTACCTTGAAACTTGGAAAGTCATTAGAGACTTTTTCGTGGAAAATGATCACACACCCCTTAAAAGGTATCCTGTGGTATGCCGATGGTTTCCAGATTTATATTTCACAGTTGCAGGTATTGTAGACTTTTATAGATTAGAAAAAGGAAATGTTAATTTTAGTTTGCCGGCAAATCCAAATATCTTAAATCAAATTTGCCTTAGGTTTAATGATATACCCAATGTGGGTGTAAATGGAAGGTCTTATACATGTTTTGGTATGATTCAACAAACATCATTATATGATGGAAAAAATGGTTATTGGAAAGATAGGTGTATAGAACTAGATTTTGAACTATTGACAAAGATTTTTGGTATAAAACCGGAAGAAATAGTTTTTATTGAAGATGCCTGGTTAGGTTCTGGGGCATTTGGAAGTAGTTTAGAATATCATGTTCAAGGACTTGAATTGGGAAATGCAGTATTCACTGAATTTGCTGGTACTCCAGATAATTACAAAGAGATGAGAGAAAAGGTAATTGATATGGGAGGAGGACTAGAAAGATTTGCGTGGATAACTCAAGGAACCCCCACAAGTTATGATGTTACTTTTGAACCTATTTTAAAATACTTGATAAAACAAACTGGAATTAAGTATGATAAAGAATTTTTCTTAAATTATGCGAAACTATCAGGGTTATTAAATATTGATGAATCTAAAAACATCAAAAAATCTAGAGAAGAAATAGCAGATAAGTTAAATGTTACTCCAGATGTATTAGAAACTAACATTAAACAATTGGAAGCTTTATATGCTATTTGTGACCATACCAGAGCATTAACATTTGCTATTAGTGATTCTACTATACCAAGCAATGTCAGTGGGGGATATAATCTCAGAGTAATCTTAAGAAGAGCTTTAGGTTTTATAGATGATAATCATTGGAACATTGACCTTGCAGACGTCTGCGCAATGCATGCTAAACACCTTAAACCAATTGTTCCAGAGCTTGAAGAAAATATCGAAGCTGTTAAGAAGATATTAGAAGTAGAAAGGCAAAGATTTCATGAAACCAAACTAAGGACAAAAAGAATAGTCGAGAAGATGGTCCAAGACGGAGAAGAATTTACTGAAGAAAAAATACTTAAACTATATGATTCTGAAGGAATAACACCAGAATTAATTAATGACTTCAAACCGGATATTAAAGTCCCGGAAGACTTTTACATTAAAGTCACAGAAAAACATACTATACCCCCAAAAGGGATAGACATGGAAGAAGTTGATGTGGAAGGCATACCAAAAACCAAACTGCTGTTTTATGATGATTTCAGTATAACAGAATTCAAAGCTAAAGTTCTGAAAATGATTGGTGATAAATGGGCAGTCTTAGATCAGACAGCATTTTATCCAGAAGGTGGGGGGCAAAAAGGGGATCTTGGTTTTATAGACAATACCCCTGTTTCAGATACTCAGAAATTTCAAGATGTGGTTGTTCATCGGGTTTTAGAGGTATTGAAAGAGGGTCAGGAAGTCACATGCAAAGTCAATCTATACAACAGGGAAATTCTAACCAAACATCACACTGCTACTCATGTTATTAATACTGCTTGCCGTCAAGTCTTAGGCCCATGGGTATGGCAGCACTCAGCCGAGAAAACAAGCAAGAAAGCCAGGCTAGATATAACACATTATGAGGCATTGACAGATGATATTGTCCAAAAAATTGAAGACAAAGCCAATGAAATTGTTAAGAAGAATTATCCTGTCATCAGGGAATTGTTAAGCCGTGAAGAAGCAGAAAAGAAGTATGGCTTTAGGATTTATCAAGGCGGTGTAGTCCCAGAGAAAAATCTTAGGATTATTTCCATTGATAAATTGGATCATGAAGCTTGTGGAGGAACACATGTTAACAAGACCGGAGAAATAGGGTTTATCTCAATTATCAAGACTAAGCGTGTCCAAGATGGGGTTGTTAGATTAGAGTTTGTTGCTGGAGATGTTGCTGTCAAGCAATTGAAGGAAAGCGAGAAGCTGCTAAAAGAATCATGTGATGTCCTGAAAGTAAAAGAAGATGAACTGCCGAAAAAAGTTGAAGAATTATTCAATAAATGGAAGGAAAAAAGGAAGGAAGTTAAAAAATCGTAGATTTATTGATTCTTATTGGCTTTCATAAACATCTTTTCTATGACCAACTTTGATAACAAAAATAGTCATAATGTTTCTTTTAATATTCATTATTACTCTGTAATCTCCCACCCGAAGGCTATAAAACTCCATTCCAAAAAGGCGTTTCGTAAAAATGTAAGGATTGTCTCTTATTAAGTCAATCTTTTCATATATTCTTTTCCTTATATCTTTACTTAATTTTCTTATTTGTGAGTCTGCTTTTTGAGACCAGAAAACTTTGAAACTCATTCAAGCCCCAGTCTTTTTTTCATTTCTTCATGTGTATATGTTCTGCCAGCTTTAATGTCTTTTATCGCTTCTTCTATGTCTTTCAATGTTCCTTCATCCAGAATCTCCATTTCATCTTCACTTAAATTTATCAACCTTACTATCACTTGATTATATGTTTCTTCAGGATAATTCCTTAGCTGAGTTAACTTATCTCTTGTTTTCTCTTCTAATTGTATTGTAGTTACCATAGTTAACTATGGTTTCCTATAGTATAAATACTTTTCTATTCAAAAAGATTCATTCGATTCCTACATACATTCAGAAATAAACTTTCTTAGTCACGAGTGATTTTTAAGAAGAGGGTTAAGTAACCTTGAGAAGTGTGTTTTCTCGGGTTTTTAGACTGATTTAATCCACAAGGGGTAGTTTTTGAGGGATTTAGGATAAATTAACCCCCATTTGTGTGGTTTTTGAGGGGGGATGTGATCCCAAATCCATTTGGTATCAGGTCCCTCAGAGCCAACTTCTATTTGTTAGAAAATTATTTTTATCGAATAGATTTGAAAAGTATACATGCATAGTCATTAATATTATTCTTAAATCTTCGATAAAAACATCCCCATGTCTATAAATATCTGAATATTCTTTTTCCAATTTTATTCTGTCTTGATCTGATATTTCATATCTGCCTATAACTTGACTATAACCTGTAAGTCCAGGTGGACTCCCAAATCTTTCAAGAACATCATCTGAAGTTCCTAATGTTTCAAATACATAATCAGGAATTGGCCTATTTCCAACTATTGACATTTCACCCTTTAAAACATTCCAAAATTGAGGGAATTCAACAATCCAAAATTTTTCAAGATATCTTCCAACACGTGTATATACTGACGAATCAGTTGGTATATTTTGAAATTTGCCTTCTTTTTCGACTAAACCTTCCCTTTCTTTTTGTTCAGTATCTTGATACATACTACGCATTTTGTATACTCTAAACTTTTCTCCTCTGTAACCTCTCCTCTCTTGAGAAAAGAATACAGGTCTACCTGTATCACATAATGTTGTAAATGCTGATAATCCAATAATAGGGGATAATAACAGTAAAGAAGATCCTGAAAAAAATATATCAAATGACCTCTTAGCAAAATGATTCAATCTAACTCTTGAAGAAGTATAGGTTTCTTGGCTTGAAAAATAATCACTAAAAACAGCATCTAAATTCATGTTAAATTAAAATCAGAATAGATATTAATTCTTTTTTAATTTAATCTTTTCAGGATTTGAACCCTTTTGATCTGAACCCCTCTGTTTTTGTTTCCAAAAAAAGGTCCCTAGATTCTGAGTGAAACCTTAATAATATTTCACGAAAACAATTTATTTCTTCGACTACAATAATTCTTATGCAAACATCAGAAAAGGAATGGAAAGAACTCAAAAGAAAAGAAAAGCTGCTAAAACAGGCTTCTGATATTATTAAAGTTGAACCGCAAGATTTACCTAGGGTTATCCAAAGGTTTGTTAATGAAATCAAAGAAATGAACGAAAAGTTAAAAAATTAGCCCCTTAACAATTGTTGCCTAGAAAGTCTTAACATCAAACCTTCAGGATCATCAACACTTCTTTCACCTTCTCCAGTTCTCTTAATTGCAATTCCAGTTCTCCTGTATGGTTCCACTAATCTGTAAAAAAATCTAAGACTACCCTCATAAACATCAACTTCCATCCTATTCCCTAAGCTTGTGACATCAAATAAATTATCTATCAAACATGTCTCAATTGGAGCTAGATATTTTCCGCCATAACCATCAAAAATAACAAACATGTAGCACTTCATATAAAATTAGATTAGCACTATAATTTTTTAACTTTAATTCAGATTTTCACACAAAACAAGCTGCTTGTAATAAGCAATTCACAAATGTCATTTCTTGCATCATCCTGATTAGGATCGTAAAGAGTTTTCTGGCCCCGAAGGCTTATAACAGTTATTTTGCTTGAAGAACTGGTATCGGTCTGTATTTCCTGGAGATAAATTTGATTGTCTGAACTCATGGTCCATTGCTCCAAAGATGTTACAAGGTTTCCACATTCTATGCAGCCAGAAGGGTATTCATATTCAACAACAGTATAATAATTTTTAAGAAGCTCTTTAACCTGTGAATCGGTTAACTTATATTTTATTATTTTATTTTCAGGAATTTTTATAGTATCAGGTTTGGTTAAAATACCAGCAATCATCCCTATACCTGAACCCATCATTAAAATTACAAATATCAATGCTACTATCTTTGATGAAGGCTTGACTTTTTTTACCATGCTATAATTCTAATTACTTTATGTTTTTAATACTTTTGGTTACCATTTTTTCAATATCAATCTTGGCTTCTTCTTCAATAATTTTTTCCATCCTAGCTTTTGTGCTAGGTTTGTCAGGCACAACAGAACAGCATCCAGCAGGAGAAATTCCCTGATAAAAAGTCCCTATTTCTCTGCCTATTCTTTGAATTTCCTCTTTATCCATGCCAAGCAAGGGCCTTATAATAGGGATCTTCACACTTTGAGAGATAACTTTCATATTTTGTAAGGTCTGAGAGGCTTTTGAGCCAAGAAATTCCCCAGTGACTATTGCTTCTGCACCCAGTTTTTCGCAAATCTTTTCTGCAATTCTGAACATTATTCTCCTGCAAAGAACACATGTGTATTTTCTGTCACAATTTTTTGAAATCTCTAACAAATTATTATCATGAGGAATAACCAACAAATCATCAATTTCTATGCGCTTTTTCAGTATTTCAACACAATCTTTAGCCTTTTTCTTGTTCAATTCACTAGAAAATGGGGCATTGTCAAAGTTTATAGGAATTATTTTATAGCCTAATCTGCCAACCATATATGTTGCAACAGGAGAATCTATTCCTCCTGAAATCAAAGCTATTACCAATTTCATGAATAGAATAGTCAAATATGAGAATTAAATCTTTATGATTTACTCTTTAGGCCCTTCCCTGAATACTCTTGCAAATTGCGGGCATAGTATTAGGAAATTATCATCCACTCCCACAATATCCCCATTCATTGCAATTGAACCTTTTCTAAGCTTTTGAACAGCTCTCTTCAATTCACCGATATTCTTTTCCCTGAGGCTTTTTATTTTAAGAAGTACAATATTACCTTCTCTAACAATTCTTTGAACTGTTTCAACATCTCTATAATCTTCAAGATCTTCTATTCTTACGTTGACTCTTTGTTTAATTTCACTATTAGATTGATCTAATTCAATAAAATTTTCTTCTGGTTTTTCATTTTCAGCATCTTTTTTGAATAATCCTAAGGCCATCATCTCACCTCATAATCCTACTTTTGATTTGAAGACTTATATTTAAATAATTACTTTTCACC
>CAYZVE010000039.1:0-8586 GCA_964481805.1 uncultured archaeon
CTCTTATTCCATGCCTCAAAATAATAAGCCTTTTTCTTGGGCCAGGGATCGATCCTTCTATAATCATATAACTTCCTTTAACTATCCCATATTTTGTGAATCCAGATTTAGGTGTTGCTTCCTTGCCATTTTCCCCAATTTTTATAATTCTCTTGTTGTATTCTGTTCTTCTCCAGAATCCCATCTGGCCAGCTTGAGGAACTGTCCATTTAATTGTTCTTGGAGTTTCTGGACCCATTGATCCAACATGCCTTCTTTTGCCATGTTCTTTTCTACCTCTTATTTTCAGCCCAAATCTCTTAACGGGACCTTGCCAGCCTTTCCCTTTTGTTATTCCGATTACATCAATAAACTCTCCATCTTTAAAGATATCTTGGGTTTTTATTTCTTTACCAAGAATTTCCTTGGAGTAATTGAACTTTTCAGCAATGTCACTTCCTGAGAGCTCTAATTCAAATATTTCTGGTCTTTTTTTACCTATTCTAGACATCTTTGGATAAGTTTTAACTATTAACCTAATTTTTTTGATTTTTTCGAGGTTTTTTTCTATTTCTTTTATTTTTTCTGCGCAATCTTGTTTTCCCATATTAATTTTTCTTTTCAAATCCTTGTCTTTGCTTGATTTTTCATCCCATTTTTCAAAGAAAGCGTAGAAACCATTTTCATTTTGCTTATAAAAACGAACACCAATCACAAGAAGAGGAGGACAATCCAAAATAGTTGCAGGAACAGAGATTTGTTCACCATTTGTAGCAGAACCTTTTTTATTATCAGTAATAAGTATTTGTGCCATGCCAGCCTTATAACCAGCGAAACCAGAGATCTGAAGTTTATCGTTACCTCGACAATATCTAAGTGTAGGATATATCCTTTTAGATCTTTTCTTTGGCATGAATGCCAATGAACCTGATCTTGATTTTCTAACTGATGGCACTGATTATCACTCACAAGAATTAGATAAGAAACTTTATAAAGATTTTTATTTATTCTTGTTCTAGTTTTAGTTTTGGTGAAATAAAGGTATATTATATGAATAAAAGACTTAAAAAATTCTTAAAATTGAGACATGATTGTAAATAGGAGTTAAAATTTAATTACAGGTTTTTTATTAATTTTCAGGCTTTAAAAATTCGTTTTTATATGATTATATTTTCAGAACTAAAAAAGTTAATCGTTTAAATTTCTGAATTTTATTAACCTTTTTAACTTTCTTCCCATAAAACTAATAACATGAATGAATGCATATTTTGTAAGATAATTAAAGGAGAAATTCCATATCATAAAGTTTATGAAGATGATGATTGTGTAGCTTTTCTTGATGTAATGCCTAGGAGTAAAGGTATGTGCCTAGTTGTTCCAAAAAAACATTATATGTTTTTCGACGAGGATTTTGACACTTCATCCAAAGTTTTTGATGCAGCATTAATAGTTGGAGAGAAAATTAAGAAATCTTTGAACCCCCCGACTATATTTTTCTCATGTATACAAGCTCAAGTGCCACACTTTCACATTAGGGTATACCCTGTTTACAAGGACCAGATACCATTGGGCGAGAACAAACCCATTGAAATAAATGAAGGAGAACTTAATGACCTTGAAAGAAAGATTAAAACAGCAGAAGTTGAATGGAAACCAGAAGAAAAAATAATTGAGGTTATTAAAGAAGTTCCTGTTGAAAAAAAAGAGCTTGAATCTAATAGTGAAGAAAAAGTTCAAGAAGAAAAGAAAGATAAATTCTGGAGAAAAAGGGACATGGAGATGGCTTGAGTGGATGAGTGTATATTTTGTAAAATTGTTAAAGGGGAAATACCATGCTACAAGATTTATGAGGATGATGAATTTTTGGCATTCTTAGATATCAATCCAAACACAAAAGGTATGACACTTGTTATCTCAAAAAAACATTTTGATTCCTATGTATTTGATATGCCTGACAAAGATTATGAAAAATTATTAACAACTGTAAAAAAAGTCGCAAAATTGCTTGACAAAAAACTAGGCACACAAAGAACAGCAATAGTAATGGAAGGTATGGGGATTAATCATGCTCATATCAAATTATATCCACTTCATGGACTAGATAAAAAATTTCAGGAAATGTGGGCTCCAGAAAAAATTTATTTTGAAAAGTATGAAGGCTATATAACTACTCAACTAGGTCCAAAGGCGGATGACGAAAGACTTAAAACATTGGCAAAAGAAATTAGAGATAAATAAGCACCGATAGTCCAGCCTGGTTAAGATACTGGCCTTCCAAGCCGGCGAGGCGGGTTCAAATCCCGCTCGGTGCATACGGAATATATCGTTTTATTTTGAGTGTAGTTTCTCTGAATAGTCAATTACTTTTTTACTTCTCAAGTACAATTATTATAGTATGTATGAAATAGTTACTGGTCGTTCACCTAAAGATCTAAGCAAATTTGGAATAGAAGGTACAGGTTACATTGGAAAGCATATTGTTGGGACAGGGAATGATGCTCACTTAACAAATAAAATCTTGATAGATTTTTTACGGCCGCATGTAATTTTGATTGCGGGAAAAAGAGGATCGGGAAAATCTTATTCATCTGCAGTCCTAGCTGAGGAAATGTCATTGCTCCCTTTAGAACTATCCCAAAACCTATCAACAATCATGATTGACACCATGGGTATATTTTGGAGTATGAAGTATCCGAACGACGATCAGGCAAATCTACTAGATGAATGGGGAATGAAACCCCAGGGGCTGAAAGATAAAATTAAGCATTATGTTCCATACGAACAAAAAAAAGAATTTGAAGAGTCAGGAATACCAGTAGATTTCGGTATATCTATTCAAGCAAATGAATTTACCCCGGAAGACTGGTCTTTAGCTTTTAACATCCCGACAACTAACCCAATATCTCTAGGCCTGCAAAAAACTATTTATCGGCTGCAAGAGTCCCAGGAAAAATTTGTAATAGATGATATAATAACAAAAATAAAAGACGACCATCTGTTAGATACACATGTCAAATCCTCCCTTGAGAACATGTTAAGAATAGCTGACCAATGGGGAGTATTCGGGGAAGAAGGAAAAAAAATAGATGAAATAGTGCAGCCAGGGACGATTAATGTGTTTGATGTCTCAAGATTACGGGCAACAGAAGCATGGTCTGTTAGAAATCTATTAGTTGCGTTAATCTGCAGAAAAGTCTATCAGCAACGAGTTATAGCAAGAAAACAGGAAGAGCTTGCAAAAATGGGAGAAATTAAGCTTAAAAAAAGATACCCAATGGTTTGGCTGATTATGGATGAAGCCCATCAATTTATCCCAGCAGATATGATGACAGTTTCATCTCGCCCGATTTTAGATATAGTCAAGCAAGGAAGAGAGCCTGGAATAAGTTTTGTTCCAATAACTCAGATGCCAAATAAGATACACCCAGAAGTTATTTCCCAGTGTGATATGGTTATTTCTCATAGGTTAACCTCAAAAAATGATTTAGAAGCCTTGCAAACAGTCATGCAAAATTACCTTATGGAAGATTTAACAAAATCCATTAATTCATTGCCAAAATGGAGAGGATCCGCAATTATTCTAGATGACAATTCCGAAAGAATTTACCCAATTCAAATTAGACCAAGATTTAGTTGGCATGCTGGGGAATCAGCTGTAGTAAAAGTCGACTAATTGAACTTTAAACCCAATTTGCATAAATAAATTAAAAAAAAAGAATTATAAAAGAAAAATATTCTTGCCATCTTTGTTTATTTTACCAGTTTCAAGTAACCTTGTTTTAACTTTTTCATATTTTTCTGAGTTGATGTTCAAAATTTGTGCCATTTTAAAAATTTTCTCTTCGACCACACAACCTCCTTCTTGACATCCCTGTTTTATTAAATTAAGTACAACATCTTCTTCATTAATTTTTATCACCTATTTTTGTTTCAATTAAAAAAAAGAAAAAAAAGGGAGGGGGTGTATTTCTTACAGAAATTCTCCCTTATAAACCTACCTTATTATATCAATTCCAAGAGCTTGATCAATTTCTCTAACAACAGATCTCTCTCGTGCAACTGGTCCCAATATATATGGTGATTGAACTCCAGTCATTATTGTTATTACTTGTAATTTTCCTGTGAATTCTGGTAGAATTCTTGCTCCCCATATTACTTGTGCGGACGGATCCAAATGTTGTGAAACTGCTTCACCTATTGTATTCACTTCATCCAATTTAAGATCGTTTCCACCGGTTATATGGATTAATGCTCCAGTTGCTCCTGTATAATCTACATCCAATAATGGATTGGTCAACGCTTTTGTTACTGCATCCATTGCTCTGTCTGAACTATTACTTTCACCAACTCCTAATGCTGCAACACCACCTGCATGCATGACTGCTTTAACATCAGCATAATCTACATTAACCAGGGATGGTAGTGTTATTGTTTCTGTTATTCCTTTTACCATACTTGCAATCAGTTCATCTGCGACTGCGAAAGCTTGTTGTAATGGAAGATTACCTGCATATTTCAGCAACCTATCGTTTTCTATAACGATTACAGTATCTGAAACTTGTCTTAATTGGGCTAAACCTTCTTCTGCTTTTCCAATTCTTGAACCTTCAATTTTGAAAGGCATAGTTGCAACTCCTATTACAATTGAACCCATTGACTTGGCCATCTCGGCAACTATTGGGGCTGCTCCCGTTCCTGTTCCTCCACCTTCACCTACGCATACAAATGCAAGATCTGTTCCTTCTATTGCTGTTTTAATTTCATTTCTTGCTTCTTCTGCTGCCTTTTTTCCTATTTCTGGGTAACCACCTGCACCTAAACCTCTTGTTAGTTCTTTACCTAAAAGAATTTTTTTATCAGCTTTACCAACGGTTAGATGTTTGGCATCAGTATTCAAAGATACAGTTGTTGCACCTTGAACTCCCATTTCTGATAATCTAGTCACAGTATTCTGGCCTGCTCCACCACAACCAAAAACTACAATTCTAGCTTTTTTAAGAGAGAAACCAAATTCTTCCTCAGCAAGTTTAAAATAGTCTAAGTTAGCTTTTGTTGCTCCAGATGAACTCTGAAATTTAAACCTGTCCTCAGGCCCACAAGATTGACTAGTGTCTTGTGATGTTCTATTCAATGCGTTTTGAATTATCGAATTCATAACACCACCCTCCTATTCTTTTAAATCTATATTTTATTCTAACGAAATTCTTTTAACTTCGTTTTTTGAATATTTTAATAAGGAATAAGTTCTAAGTTCCAAAAGCTCGTTCCAACTAATCTAAATTGAAAGTTTAAGAGAGAAGATAAGTTAAGTTCCAATTATTACTTTTTTTATAATATTTAAATTGATTGTTATACTATAGAACCCTTTTTTCTATTCTATTTCATGTGGAGATAATATCAAGATACCTCAATTTCTTTTGGATTTCCTTTGGAGAAAGTTGAGAAAAACATTACGAAATACATTTATGGTAGATACTACAATTTTAGTTATTCTTATTGCCCGATTAATAAATCTTTAAAATCTATGTGTACTAATAATATAATATGAAGAGAATCTTACTTTTATTAACAGTCCTTATGATAAATTTTAGTTTAGTCTCAGCCACATACGAATCATTCATTAATGTTGTTGGTGTGGACAATCATGGTCAGGGGATCATTGGAAATGTTACTGTTGAAGTTCAGCCAGGTAAGGGAAGAGTATTGGTTGATACAACACCACTTCAAGGAATATACACACAAGATTCTGAAAGAATTGCTGTTGAAGTTGCTTCAGAAATAACTGGATTCGACTTTTCTCAGTATGATGTAATTTACAGTATAGTTACAAGTAATGTTCATGTGATTGATGGTCCTTCTGCTGGTGGAGCATTGACACTTGCAACAATTGCTGCTGTCGAAGGAAAAGAGATAAGTCATGATTTCGCAATGACTGGAACAATCGAGGAAGATGGGTCTATTGGAGAAGTTGGAGAAATCTTGACAAAAGCTAAAGCAGCTGCAGATGGTGGAATAACCGTGTTTCTTATCCCAGAGGGTCAATCTATTCAAAATCAGTATGTGAAAAAAATTAAACAGCCACAACCTGGGTGGTATATCGAAAGTATAGAGCCTATTGAGGTTAATGTTATTGAATATGCAAAAGACAATTGGGGAATGGATATTTATGAAGTATCTGATATCAAAGAAGTAATGGAATATGCATTTGGAGAGATACCTGAAAGTAATGAAAAAAATATAGGGCTTGTTGAAAATGTAATTTTACCAAAATTTGAATCCCCAATCAATAATTATAATGACTTTTCTTTGATAGTAAAAGATGACTTAAAAGTGGCAGAAAGTAAATATAATGATATCTTAAATAAAGTAGATAATTCCAACCTCCCTGAAGATATTAAATTGGTCTTGAATGATTTAATGGTATTATCTGAAGATTATCTTAAAAATGCAAAAGAAATTGAAGGGCAAGGTTATGCATATTCATCTGCAAATGAAGCATTCAAATCAGCTATAACTAGCAATGTTGTTGACGATTTAATCAATTATTATTCGTCAGATAATCAAATAAAATACTTAGAAGAATCTGTTGAAGAAATAGAAAGTAATATAAAACAGGCAAAACAAGAAGTCTCAATAAAGACAGATAAGATAATCTGTGATCCTGATAATTTTGAATGGGCTGTTGCAGCAAGACATAGAATAACTTATGCCGAAAACAGGGTAAAATCAATAAATTTAGATGAAGATACACCAATAGAAGTATTTTACAAAATCAATACAGCAAAAGAATGGATTAAAATATCAAAGAGCTTTTTGGAAAAGCCAGTATACCATTCTGCTGGAACTGATTGTTTGGAATTGTTTAAAGAACAAGCTGAAAGCCTTGTGAAAGAAGCTGAAAACCAAATCCTTCTTGAAAAATCCATGGGTTATGAAGGAATAGAGGACAGTGAATGGTATCTTGAAGCAGCGAAATCTGAATTGGAACAGGGGTGGTATATTACAGCAATATATGATGCAATCTCTGCTAAGATAAGAGTAAAGGTTGGATCAAGTTATGACAATAAGGATATGAATGAAATATACTCAGATTTCAATGAACAGGAAATTATAACCCAAGATCTTATAGGGACTATATTTCTTGAAAATTCTTACTATAATATTTATCGTGCTGCGAAAGATGAATCTAGAGTAGATGGTGTTCTTGCTATACAAACTTTAGTTTTGGCTGAAGAAACAAATGATGTTTATCAAGATATCAAAAATAAAATGGGAAATCCATTGTTCAAATGGTCAATCGATTGGAATTTTAAATTTATAAAAGAAAATTATGACACACTTGTAAAGATCTTTTTTGCCGTACTTGTTTTATGTATACTCATTTTATCTGTTAAGGTCAAAAGATTGAAAAGAAAGCTTGGTATTAGAAGAAATAGAAAAGAATTGAGATAAATTTATTCTGATACAATTAATTCTATGGGCAAACAAGAATTGAAAAATATTGTAAAAAGTTTTCAGAATAATGAAAAAGTAAGAGAAACAGTTAAACAAAGATTAAAGGAATTCCAACAAAAAAACCAAGAAGACAATAATTCATGGTTTAATGAGCTCTGTTTCTGTTTACTTACTGCAAATTCTTCAGCAAAAAAAGGAATTGAGATTCAGAATTATTTGTCAAGAATGAATGACTTCCAGCAAATGTCACAAGAGAAATTAACTGAAGCTCTTAAAAGAATGGGTCATAGGTTTTACCAGAAGAGAGCTGAGTTCATAGTAGAAGCAAGAAAATATTTAGAAATCAAGGAAATCATTACTAGATTCAATTCTGAGAGTGAGTCAAGGGAATGGCTGGTCAAGAGCATCAAAGGTATAGGGTATAAAGAAGCAAGCCACTTTCTCAGAAATGTTGGTTATCATAATATTGCTATACTTGACAGGCATATTCTTCGTGTTTTGAATGATTATAAGCTTATTGGTGAAATTCCTAAAAGTCTTACACCAAAAAAATACAAGGAAATTGAGAAAATTATAATTGAACTTGCAAAAGAAATGAAGGTTCTTCCAAGTGAAATGGACCTTTATCTTTGGTATAGTAAGACTGGAGAGGTGCTGAAGTAATTATTTAATCATATATCCTTCTACTTGTTCTTGGGTCATCGAACCACCTATTACACGTTTTCCACACTCGTAACGTAAAAGTTCATTCGAAGCTCGTCTAACAATTTCTTGTTTAGTAATTGGTCCCTCTTGTGATAATTGTCCTAATCTCTCTTCTAAAGCTTTTGAAAAAGCTTCACGATATCGAGCTCGAAGTCCTCCATTATATCTAGTATATCTAGTAAGTTGAAAATCTATATCCCCAGTCATATATTATAACACCTAATTATTTTTTAAAAAAACAAATATAAATACCTTATTTTTCTCTTGACCTGGAAATATCATCAGTCCTTTTTCTGTAAATTGTGTCTCTTAATTTTCCCAAACCGTAAGCTATACCGTAACCAACGGCAAATAAACCAATAACACCGGCCTGAAGGTAAATATCAAAACTTGATGTTATTGACCCAATTCATGAGTCATTTGATAAAGAGGCATCACAAATTGCAT
>CAYZVE010000040.1:0-3341 GCA_964481805.1 uncultured archaeon
TTCCGCCACGAACAACCATGTGTTTAACAGGGTCGTCACCAGTTTTTGTGCCATATGGAATTGTCCCGCCAACAAACATTATTCGGAGAGTATCCATATAATTCAAAACTGTTGCTACAGTAGTTGCGTTGTCTAAGTCGTCTGACGTAGCTAATGGAACGGCGTTTCTTCCACCAGAGGTCAAACTAATTTCAAAGTAATCGTAAAGGTCCGAATAGACACGGGCATAAACTGTAATATTTGCAGCGTCAATTTCAGTGCCATATTCCTTTACTTTAACCAGAATATCAATGTGTCCAGAACTCCACCACGCAGATATTTTCGCACCCGCTTGATAAATGTAAATGTCTGTTCCAGATTCAATCGTACCCAAGGTATAAACGTTTGCAAACAAGTCTTCACCAGTATTATCGAAAGCTGAACTTGTTCCAGCACCAGTTCCAGCAGTAATAGCCATAGCTGAGCCATTTACGACGGTTGAAGTTGTTCTAACCCACCATTTTCTAGTAGTATTATTAAAAGCAAGTAAAGCTCCAATTTCTGCTGTATCATCTGTAACTTGCTTAGTAATATCTGATGCTATACAGTTAGTATAGCCAGATTCCTGAAGAGTGACAAGTCCAATTTTCGAGTCGCCTCTATCAGTAGTTATTGCACCCCCATTTAAGTATTGAGTGCTTCCATCATCCATAAACCACGCATTAATCATTGTATAAGCATTTGGCGTTTGAGCCGACATTGGAATCTCGTCGTCCATTGCTCCCTGCTCATCAAATGTGTCCATTAACAGAGAATACAAAGCATTTACAGAATAAACAGTAGTGCCATTATCGTGGTAGATTCGCTTATTTACATAATCTATTAGGAATTCAGTCGAAATAGTCATTCAATTCACCTAACTAAAGGATAAAATACAATTCTCGTATTTAAATCTTATGGTTTCTATTAACATAAAATGTCTAAAAAATTCAACAGCTGCTTCACAATATAAAGTTTATGGTTAAAAAAAGAAGGGGAAATTAGATACGATAGTTCATCTTATGGATATGTCCGTTTTCAGACCTAAGGCGTGATTGAGATGCTGATTCTCGCAATCCCATCGGCTTGGATTACTGCGGCATTTGCTCTTAAGCTAGTTATGTAATATGTGTATGCTTTTGACTCGTAACGTTCGTTTTTGACTGTTAAACGTCGTTTCCATGCCAGAACCACTACTGGTCCATTTGGACCGTCAGATGGGAATACAATGAAAACATAGCTAGAGCTCTTCAGATATGGTGTCTTCAATACACGGCATCCAGCAAACATGCCTGCTTCGCCTTCAACTATTCTACCTAGTTGAGCAGTTGTATAACGTCTTGCATCAACGAATGCGGTATCCTGCATCAAGAAGCTTGCTTCAGCAGGACTTAAAATCAAGAATGGTGCATTAACATCGTCTGCTATCCAGTTAAGGTCTTCCATTGCTGCCACTGTATCCATGACTAAACCATAAGTTAAACTTTCGCCACCAGTTTTAGTTGTGCTTCCACCAGTAGCCGCTATGACTCCGTAAACGAGAGCATCAAGAAATTCCATAACAGCCGAACCCATGTTTCTTAGTTTCAGTCTTGCCCAATCTATTGATGGATGGTCTTCCAGCAATATATCGGTAAATTCGACTGCACTAACGATAACATCGGGAACTGTCAATGGAACTTTTGAAATTGTTTTGGCACTAGCAGTAATTCCAGTTGTCATTTCTGCCTCAGTTTTCTGAGCAGCCGATAGTTGACTTGCCTTCATGAAATTAATGGTGTAACCATCTTTTCCAATCAGACTAAAATCTTCTTTGACTATTTGCAGAAATGCTAATGGTCGTCTTGCACCTTCAAGAACTTCGCTGTAAAGCAAATATGGAGCAAATCCAGCACTTACAATGTCTGAGCCTGACAAGAGAGTTTCTTGTATAGTTATTTTTGCCATTTTTCTCAACAACTTTTTCAGTTATTGATATATAAAATATTAAAAGGATTATTTAAATATTATTATCATTATTTTGTTAAATAAAAAAAGAGATGGGGAGATTGAAATGAAAGAGACTTTACTATGCTTTTATTCAGATGGTGGAATTGGTGGTTCTACTTTTCTACCACGTCTTCTATCTGGTATCCAAGGTGGCTTGAATGGGGCTACTGTTGAATGATTTCGTTCCATAACTTCCCAAGTCTCGTCTAAATTGATTGGTCTTTCTTCAGCTTTATAAGCTATTTCATCGTTTGTATCTGGATGTCTTGGGTGTATCATTTCCGTGAAACCATCCCATGAGCAAGTTCTAAAGACACCTAAAGGCAATCTCATGAATAGAACATCAGTTGTTTTTCCACACATTGGACATGGAAAAGCGGATTGTTCATAGACCCATTTCTGATATACTAGTTTTCCGCCTATTTCTACCACACGCTCATCTACACAGAATTTAACGTGTTTTTCCAATGGTGTAATTGCATATTCTATTTTTTTGGGTTTCTTTGTTTCTGACATTACACTGCACCGCCTTTCTTAGTTATTTCACGAAGAGATTTCTGCTTCTCTTCCTCATAACCGATTCCTCTCATGCCTTCATATTTCTTTTTGACTGCATTAACCCATTTCTTAAAGAGTTCGTTTAGAACTTCTTCGGCTTCTGCGGCTTCTTCTGGTGTTCCACTTCTAGATTTGCGTCTCAAGTCTTGAATCATTGCTACGTATGTATCATAACCTTCCTCGTCAGGTGGCGTTCCGCCAACTTGAGCGGGACTTAATGGAACTGAACCTGCGGGAGCTTTCTTTTTAGCCTCTTCTTCAGTCAATTTCTTATCTGCTTCAGCTTTTATTTTTGCTTCTTCGGCTATCCTAGCTTCTTCTGCACCTTTCTTTAAGGTTTCATCCAAAGTTACAAGCATGAATTCAGTTGCTTTTAATTTTTCTGGGTCAGTTAATTCATCCTCTATCATTTTAATGCGTTTCTCGTCTTTGATGACTTCTTTTGCCTTGGCGATAACTTCATTGCGTTTCTTCTCAAATTCTTTTGTAGCAACTATTTCGAGTTTGCTCTTGTAATCTTCAGATTCCAGTTTTGTTTTTTCGAGTGTCTCTTCAGTGGCTTTCTTTTCTTCCTCAGCTTTCTTTTTCTCTTCTTCGGCTTTTTTGGCTTCATCTTCAGCTTTCTTTGCTCGTTCTTTTTCTTCTGCTAGTTCCTGCAAAATGGCTTTCATTTCTTTAGAATCAGCAGTAACTTCAACTCTAAATGGTTCTTGTTTCTCTTTCTCTTTCTTTTGTTTTTCAATTTCTTCGGGTGTTGACATATTAATCAACCGTAA